>JAUVLV010000060.1 GCA_030600545.1 Candidatus Aegiribacteria sp.
CGGTACCGATGGCAACACATGAAGCAGTTCTTTCATGTGGTAATCCATGCTGCCTGACTGATGGTTCGGCAGAAGTACGCTACACGCCATCTTCCGGAGCTGACGCTGTTGTCATCGATCTCGGTGAGGAATGTACTGTAACGTCTGTCATCCCGGAGAGAATATCAGACAATTCTCCTGATGTAAGTTCGCTTACAGATGAATATGTTTTAACTGTTGAAACTGCTCCGTTAGTTGAACCTTCTCTGTCAATAGAAGTTGCCGGTTCTGACAGGGATTTCTATCCATTACCTGAGGAGTCTCGTAACAGTACTGAGACTGTTCGTTACGTAAGGATACGCGGAGCTTCGGGTTTTACCGAGATCAGTGTTTACGGAGAAAGGGAATCTGAGAATACAGTTTCATCTGTTGAGATTACCCGCAGTGTTGAAAACGAAGGCTGGATGTTCGCGATTCCTGTTATGGAATATTCCGAAGAAGCTTCGGTGAAGATCTACGATGTTTCAGGCCGTATGATCTGGAGTGGTCATGCTGAATCGGGGAGTATTCTTCACTGGGACGGCTTTATCGAGAATGGAACAGTTGTACCCAACGGCGTATACCTTCTTCAGTGCAGCATCGGTTCTGAAATCAGCACCGGGAGCTTTGTTGTGAGGCGGGATTAATCAGTAGAGTCGTTAAAAGCCCCGTCCCTCGGAAGGGGGGCGGGGTTTCAGCGGAGGGGGAACTTTTCGGTCGTTCATTATCAGGAGTCTGAGGCTGTTCAGAATGTAGTTGAGCCGGAAATGTTCGGGTTTTTCATTGAATTCCGGAAAGTCATCCATTGATCTGGTTTCCAGTACTTCCAGATCAGGCCTCCATTCGATGTTTTCTGGTTTTCGGATATCGAACAGGTTGAAAAAACCCTGTACATATCCCGAATAATCATTTTCCATTTCAATTGTCAAAAGATAATCGCACTTTGCTTTTGCCATGATATCAAATGAGATTCGTCTTCTGCCTGCAGGAACCACGATTGCTCTTCTTCCGCTTGAGAAAAGAAGGCTGTACCTGCCGTTATCTGAAGGCTGCATGGGGGTTCTCCAGCAGGGGAGACCTTTTTGCAGGAACCATCTTCTTGCCACGGCTTCAGCCAGAAGTACTTCGAGAAAATCCGATTCGTTTGAGTTGCCTGATTCCCTTCGGAGTTTTTTAATCAGCCGGGGCGGGACAACCGTGTTCATGGAAAGCTATTTCCTGCATGAATAACCTGTTCAGTCAGCATTGCATTTTGTCTTTCATTTAGGTAAATTCGAACTCGTATATTTCACGTATTTTACTTAAGGAACAAGTTTAGTATTAGGAGAAACAGTATGGACAAAAAAACAGCTCTGTACGACAAACATATAAACCTTGGCGCCAGAATGGAATCCTTTGCCGGTTATATCATGCCTATCAAGTACACCACAGTAAAGGAAGAGCATAATACTGTCCGTAACGGAGTGGGTGTTTTCGACCTTTCACACATGGGTGAATTCAGAGTGAAGGGAAAAGATGCTTCCAGGTTTCTGGATTACCTTCTGACGAACGATTCCGCAGTGAAGCCGGGAAAGGCTTATTATTCGACAATGTGCTACCCTGATGGCGGCATTGTTGATGACCTTATCGTATACAAAATATCGGAGAATGAATATCTGATGATTGTCAACGCGTCCAATATCGAGAAGGACTGGGCATGGGTGAACAATCATACCGATGGCTACAGCATCGATCTGACCAACGAGAGTGATGAAACAGCCCTTGTTGCAATACAGGGCCCCGATGCAGAGAAGGTTACTCAGAAGCTTACCGATGAAAACCTTCAGGAGATAGAGTATTACGCACATATATCCGGTCTTTTTGCCGGAAAGCAGGCTTTGATAGCGAGAACCGGATACACCGGTGAGGACGGATTCGAGATATACGTTAAATTCGAAGACGCGGAAGCGGTGTGGGACGCGGTAATGGAGGCCGGCAGAGAGTTTGGAATAAAGCCCATCGGACTGGGCGCCAGAGACACTTTAAGGCTAGAGGTGGGATACCTGCTTTATGGAAACGATATGGACCATACAACCACCCCTATTGAAGCCAAACTTGGCTGGGTTGTGAAGCTGAAGACCGATAAGGAGTTCATTGGCCGCGAAGTAATGGCTCGCCAGAAACAGGAAAAGCCTACCAGGTATATCGTAGGGCTTGAGGTACTGGGAAAGGGATTCCCCAGGCACGGTGCCGAACTCTATGAAGGCAACAGAAAAGTTGGGATAGTCACAAGCGGTTCACTGGCACCGGCTCTGGGGCACGGAGTATGTCTGGCGTTTGTTGAAAAGGGTTACCATAAAAAGGGAACCGAGCTTGAGGCTGAGGTAAGAGGAAAAAGAATTCCGGTAAAAACTGTCAAACTGCCATTCTACAAAGACGGCAGCAGGAAGTAACGCAAGGAGGAAGAAATGTCTGACATCCCCGAAAAACTCCGTTATACTGAAACACATGAATGGGTTAAGGATCTTGGAAACGGCGAATATATGATGGGCCTTACTTTTTACGCCCAGGATCAGATGGGTGAGATAGTAATGGTTGAATGCCCCGGGATACAGGATTTCAATTCCGGAGACATCCTGGGTTCTCTTGAAGCGGTAAAGACCGCCGAGGATTTCTATGCTCCCTTCAACTGCAAAATCGTAAGGATCAACGAGGATCTTGAAGATGAACCCGCCCTTATCAACGAAGATCCTTTCGGAAGAGGTTGGCTTGCTGTAATAAAAACCGATGATCCGTCCGGGTATGATGGTCTTAAGAGCGCTGAAGAGTACTCCGATTTCATCGGTGAGTAATCGATGAGCAGGTTCATACCGAACCGGAAAGAGCACAGGGAAAAAATGCTCCGCGAGATCGGCGTGGAAACATTCGAAGAATTGCTCGAACCGGTGCCAGAAAAATTCAGGCTGACAGAAAAACTCCACCTTCCAAAGCCGCTGTCCGAGCTTGAACTGACCAGAGAATTTGAAAAATTGGCCGGAAGGAACACAGGAACCGAACTTGCATGTTTCATGGGCGCGGGAGCCTACGACCATTTCATTCCCGCGGCCGTCGACCATATACTTCTCAGAAGTGAATTCTATACTGCCTACACTCCCTATCAGGCTGAAGTTAGCCAGGGCACCCTTCAGGCGATATTCGAATACCAGACCATGATTGCAAGGCTAACGGGAATGGAGATGGCTAACGCCTGCATGTACGACGGAGCGTCCGCTGCCGCTGAAGCCTGTCTCATGGCAATGCGAGCCACAAAAAAACAGAGAATTCTGGTTGCGGGTTCGCTGAATCCGAGATGGCTTGATGTCATAAGGACCTATCTGAAAAGGGATGAATTCCAGATAAATGAAATCCCTTTCCTTGAGGACGGAACTCTAGACCTTGAGATTACGGGCAAGCTTATAGAAGGCGGCACTGCGGCTGTTCTTATGCCGTACCCGAATTATTTCGGGCTTATTGAAGATCTGCAGCCTTTCGCGGAGCTGGTTCATGAGCATAAAGGGCTTCTGATAGTCGCGGCTGATCCTATTTCATTACCTCTTCTCAGATCACCCGGAAACGCGGGAGCCGATATAGTGGTTGGAGAGGGGCAGAGCATGGGAATAGCCATGTCGTACGGTGGCCCCTACGCCGGTTTTATGGCTGCGCGGAAGAAGCTGGCAAGAAAAATGCCGGGAAGAATCATTGGCAGGACCACAGACCGTGCGGGACAGATCGGCTACGTGCTGACCCTTCAGACCCGTGAGCAGCATATAAAAAGGGATAAGGCTACAAGCAACATCTGTTCGAACCAGGCGCTCATGGCTCTCGCGAATGTGGTTTACCTTTCACTGACGGGTGAGAAGGGATTCCGGGAAATATCCAGCCAGTGCTACCATAAAAGTCATTACCTTGAAAAGAAGCTCCTCGAAATCCCCGGAGTTTCCCGGGTATTCGAGAAAACACCTTTCTTCAGGGAATTCGTTATCTCGTTCCCCGTCCCTTCAATAGGACTCAGGGACAGGATGATCGAACAGGGTATATTGGCCGGGCTGCCGATTGTTGAACTTGGAGAGGGTGCGATGCTTGTTACAGTTACGGAGAAACGAACCAGGGATGAAATTGACAGGTACGTGAAGGTAGCAGCGGAGATCTGCAGGGGAGGTTCAGAATGAAAACCATCTTCCAGATGAGCAGCCCCGGCAGAATCGGAACATCGCTGCCCGAAATGGATGTGCCTGCCGAATCGAATATTCCCGAGGAGCTTTCCCGCGAGGGAGACGGGTCGGTTGGTTTGCCAGAAGCATCTGAAGGCCAAATTATGAGGCATTATGTCAATCTCAGTACCATGAACCATCATGTTGACAAGGGTATGTATCCCCTGGGTTCCTGCACAATGAAATACAATCCTAAACAGTACGAAGATCTGGCAAGGATAAAAGGCCTCTCGGGAATTCACCCGCTTTGTCCCGATGAACTTGCTGCAGGTTCCCTCGAGCTTATGTACAGACTTGGGGAATTCTTCTGCGAAATAACAGGTTTCGAAGGCGTGTCACTGCAGCCCGCGGCCGGAGCGCAGGGGGAATTCTGTGGGATCATGCTCATTAAGAGTTACCATGAGAGCAGGGGAGAATCGCACAGGAACGAAATTCTGATGCCGGACTCCGCCCATGGAACCAACCCCGCGACATCCAGACTTGCTGATTGTGTTGTGGTGGGTGTTGAATCCAACGAATACGGCCTGGTGGACCCTGAAGACCTCAGACGGAAAGTCGGTCCCAATACAGCAGCGTTCATGCTTACAAACCCGAATACACTTGGTCTCTTTGAATCCCATATTGAGGAACTGACCTCCATAGTTCATGAAGCCGGGGGATTGAACTACATGGACGGCGCGAATATGAACGCCATGCTCGGAATAGCGAAACCGGGCGAGATGGGCTTCGATGTGTGTCATCTGAACCTCCACAAGACATTTGCCACCCCTCACGGAGGCGGAGGACCCGGATCAGGTCCCGTGCCATGCACCAGGGAACTTGCCCGATTCCTTCCCGATCCCGTTGTCATACTTGACGAAGAGGGGAATTACTCTCTTATGAAGAAACAGGATTCCTTCGGGAAGCTGATGGCTTTCCACGGCAATACCGGGGTTCTTTACAAGGCTTACGCTTACATAAGAACTCTTGGCGCAGAAGGTCTTCGTGAAGTCAGCGAGAATGCTCTGATCAATGCCAACTACCTGAAGGCAAAGCTGGGTAAGTATTTCGATAATCCATTCGACAACGGCCCGTGCATGCACGAATTCGTTCTATCGGGAGACAGACAGGCTGAACAGGGAGTAAAAACACTCGATATTGCCAAGAGGCTTCTGGATTACGGTTTCCATGCGCCCACGGTCTACTTCCCTCAAATAGTACACGAGGCAATGATGATAGAGCCCACCGAGACGGAGAGTCTTGAAGATCTTGATGCCTTCGCTGAAGCAATGATCTCCATCGCGGGTGAGGCCGCTGAAAAACCGTACCTCGTAACGGATGCTCCCGTCAACACACCTGTACTGAGGCTTGATGAGGTTAAGGCTGTCAAGGAACTGTGCCTTGTGGAACCTGTCGAAGAAGGAGATAATCTATAGAGGGTAAAACCGAGACTCCGGATCGTACACTGGAATGGGTCTCCCATCCGGCGAAAGAGCGTCCCGGAGCGACGGCAGCATACGTTTTGATTATTCTGCTGTCAGGGGTTCTGGCCACATTGGCGATGGATAACAATCCCTGGTGGGGAATAGTGGGTATTGCAATCCTGTTTCTGTCAGGATGGACGTACTTCATTCCTGTAAAATTCAGTATGGACAGCGAAGGAATTAAAAAGAAGTCACCCTTCGGTACAGAGGTCAAAAAATGGAGTCAGGTAAAAAGTATCGTACCTGATAAGTACGGTGTTCTGCTCAGTCCCTTTCCCCAGCCTACAAGGCTGGCGAAATTCAGGGGATTGTCGGTGCAGTTCTCCGGAAACAGAGAGGAAGTTCTTGAATACATCAGAGCACATACCGCAGGGTAGTCAGGATATTATTTACAATGATGGCGAAGAGGACTTCTCGGAGTTCATGAAAAAAATCGCGAAGGAAATCGTTCAGCGCCAGCTGACCGTTCCTGCGATAATATTTCTGGAAACCGTTAAACCCCTGTCGTTTCTGGGTAACCAGCTTCTTATATTCGCGAATCCTATCGTATCTCTTGTTGTACGGACTGGTAATTACTACAAGTTCGTACGTATGATAGAAGACAGGGAAAACGTAGAAAAGCTTACTGTTGTAATAGAAGAGGAAAACGCTCTGGAAGTCCAGCGCCAGCAGGAGCTGAAGGAAATTCGCCGGAAGGAAAAACAAAACAGAAAATCCTTCTGGAGCAGATTCAGACGGAAAAGCGATTAAGAAAAACAAGGAGGTAATAGGCGGTGGCTGGAAAAGAAATCACCAGAATAATGGCGACTGACTGTGGAAGCACCACCACGAAGGCCATTCTTATCGAAAAGAAGGATGGCGAATACCGTCTCATTCGAAGGGGGGAGGCGCCAACAACAGTTGAGGCTCCCGCTGAGGATGTGACAAAAGGGGTACTTAATGCCGTAGGTGAAATAGAAGATCTTGAGGGACGCAAGTTTCTCAAAGAAGGTGGAGATGGTGTTCAGGTATCTTCGGACAGTACCGACGGAGTGGACATTTACATGTCAACCTCCTCCGCTGGAGGCGGTCTTCAGATGACCGTTGCGGGAGTGGTGAAATCCATGACCGGTGAAAGCGCCCAGAGGGCCGCACTCGGTGCCGGTGCCATCGTCATGGATGTTGTAGCTTCCAACGATGGACGCCTCCCTCACGAGAAAGTAGCTGACATTAGAAGGCTCAGACCCGACATGATACTTCTTTCCGGCGGGATAGATGGCGGAACCATTGACCATGTTGTTGAGCTTGCGGAAATTATAAAGGCCGCTGATCCAAAACCAAGGTTCGGTATGGGATACAAGCTTCCTGTCATCTATGCCGGTAATAAGGACGCAAGTGAAGAGGTCAGCAAAGAACTTGGAGAACAGGTTGAACTGAAGATAGTAGATAATCTCAGACCTGTTCTTGAGAGAGAGAACCTGACCCCGGCAAGGGATAGTATTCATGAGCTTTTCATGGAACATGTCATGGCTCAGGCTCCGGGGTACCCAAGGCTCATGGATTGGGCGGGACACTACGTTGATGGTAAATGGGAAAAGGTTCCCATCATGCCCACACCCGGAGCGGTTGGAAAACTTATCGAGATCGTCGCGAAGAACGAAGGTATCGAGGTGATGGGTGTTGATATAGGCGGAGCCACCACAGATGTGTTCAGTGTTTTTAACAGTGGTGAGGAAACCGTATTCAATAGAACTGTATCTGCAAATCTGGGAATGAGTTACAGTGTATCTAATGTTCTTGCCAGCGCCGGTTTTGACAATGTCATGCGGTGGGTTCCATTCCATATGGACGAGGCTGACCTCAGAAACAGAATAAGAAACAAGATGATTCGTCCCACTACAATACCTCAGATGCTCAAAGAACTCGTAGTAGAACAGGCAATAGCCAGAGAAGCGCTCAGGCTTGCTCTCGTTCAGCACAAGGAACTGGCAACTGGCCTCAAGGGAGTTTCCCAGGAGAGAACCATAGGTGATGCTTTCGAGCAGACACAAACTGGAGCCACGCTTGTTAACATGATGACTCTTGACCTTCTCATAGGATCGGGAGGGGTACTGTCTCACGCACCAAGGAGAAGTCAGGCCGCACTGATGGTTATCGATGCCTTCCTCCCGGAAGGAATTACAATGCTTGCGGTGGATTCCATCTTCATGATGCCTCAGCTTGGTGTGCTTTCTGAGGTTCTTCCCGAAGCGGCAACGGAGGTGTTTGATAAGGATTGCCTTATTCGTCTTGGTACGTGCGTAGCGCCTGCCGGCGAGAATAAAAAGGCTGCTGTTCTTGCGGAAGTTCACATTACAAAACAGGATGGATCTTCCCTGGATATCAGTATAGAAAAAGGGAAAATATTCGTAGAACCAATGGATGTAGGTAAGAAGGTTACCGCAGTCATCAAACCCGCGAAGAATCTTGATGTTGGAAACGGACCGGGCATCGAATGGCAGGGAGAACTCGAAGGCGGTGTTGTAGGTATTGTCTTTGACGGAAGGGGAAGAAGACCCTTTAACCTTCCCGAAGATGATTCCAGGCGGGTAGAGAAACTGCAGGAATGGTCAGAAGCTCTGGATATCTATCCCGAGAGATTCATCAACCTGGAGGGAGGCGAATAATGGCATTTGCATATACACCAGGTTTAAGAGTCGCGCCCAGTACATTGGTGCGCAAAGAAAGAAGGCTGCCTCTTGCCGGAGAAACACTTGTTGGAACGGGTGACCCGGTTATCGCTGAGACAATTGTGGCAACGACCCATCTTCCAGGCAATGTGAAGATGCTCAATATAGCGAACGTAATGGGTCTGCCACCGGGCGATATTCACGAACTGCTGTTCGTGGCAGAAGGCGATGTAATTGAGGAAAACCAGACTTTAGGACAGACAAAGGGATTGTTCGGTCTTTTCAAGAATACGGTAAGATCGCCTATCCATGGTGTCTTTGAAAGTTACAACAAGATAACCGGCCAGGCTGTTCTCCGCGAACCTCCTATACCGGTGGAGATAGATGCATATCTCAAAGGTACAGTTACCGAAGTGCTTGAAAATGAAGGTGTAATTGTTGAAACGAACGCAACCTACGTTCAGGGTATCTTTGGAATTGGCGGTGAGACCAGGGGAGAACTCAAGGTACTTACGGACGGGCCGGCGGATGAGCTTACAGAGGAGCTTATCGATGAGTCATGCAAGGGCAAAGTCCTGCTTGGAGGTTCATTCGTATCCTACGAAACTTTGAATAAGGCTATCAAAACCGGTGTAAAAGCTATCATAGTCGGCGGCTTTGATGACAAGGATCTGAAGAAGTTTCTCGGTTACGACCTTGGAGTGGCCATTACCGGCCATGAGAAGAAAGGGATAACACTTATTCTTACCGAGGGATTCGGAAGGATGACAATGGCTCATGGAACGTTCAAGCTTCTCCGCTCTCGCGAGGGGATGCTTGCAAGTGTAAACGGCGCAACACAGATCAGGGCCGGGGTCATGCGCCCGGAAGTCGTAATACCGCTCGAGAAGGCTGAAGTTAGTAAGGATACGGAGAAACAGGCTGGCGCGATGGATATCGGTTCGCCGGTTCGCTGTATCCGGGCACCGTACTTCGGCAAGCTCGGAACGGTCGAAGCCCTTCCTGCGGAATTGATGGTACTGGATTCAGAAGCGAAGGTCAGGGTTCTCAATGTGAAATTCGAAAACGGAGAAATCGCTACGGTTCCACGAGCCAATGTGGAGCTTATAGAGGAATAGATATTGTATAAAGTAATCGATCTATGAGTAAAGGATGTGCCCTGGGATCTGCCGGGGCACTTTCTTAGGAGTGTGTCTGGCAATGTTTCATTGTCGGACAGGCTCCTACTTACAGGTAAGGAGGTAGTATGAAATATCTTTTGGCCTTCATGACTGTCCTGCTGTTATCCGCGGCAGGGGCAGCCCCGGCCGATAGCCCGGATCCGCCTGAAAATGTCGTGACTGAGGCGGCAGAGGAATTCCAGGTGCGTAGGGCTATCGATCTTGAAGCTTCAGATACACCGGAAGATGCAGGCGGGTCGGTAAGACTGACCTGGCGCATGGAAACCGAAGGTATAGCGCCCGATTCTCTCGGGGTATTGAGAAGCGATCCGTCAGGTGCAGAAGAGCTGATCAAGACATTGCCCGAAGGATTTGTCATGTACGATGATGATTCCGCTGAAGACGGAACGGAATACAGCTACCGGATAGTTTCCTATCTGGACGGCAGCACAGAGGCGTGTTCGGACAAAGCCGAAGCAGTGTCTTCTGCTCAGTGGATTTACCATGGTCGCATCGGCATGATGATCATTCTGATCCTGATGGGTGCAGTCATCGTTTATTACATAGAAAGCAGCAAACGGGGCAAGAAGCTTTACATTCGCGAGATCGCCGGGCTTACCGCTGTTGATGATGCGGTTGGACGGGCAACCGAAATGGGGAAACCCGTACTTTACATACCCGGCATAGCGGACATGGATGATATCCAGACCATAGCCAGTATAGTGATACTTGGCAGAGTAGCGAGAAAAACAGCCGAGTACGGCTCCACTCTTCTTGTTCCCACAAGCCGGAGTGTTGTCATGAGCGTTGCCCAGGAAGTGGTCAAGGAGGGATACCTTCAGGCTGGAAGACCCGATGCCTACAATAGGGAGAATATACAGTACCTTACCGATGATCAGTTCGGATACGCAGCTGGAGTTGATGGTATAATGGTTCGTGAAAAACCGGCTGCAATATTCCTTCTTGGAACCTTCTATGCGGAAAGCCTGATACTGGCTGAAACAGGCAGAAGTGTTGGTGCCATACAGTTAGCTGGAACGGCAATGCCAAGCCAGATCCCGTTCTTTGTAGCCGCATGCGACTACACGCTGATCGGTGAGGAACTGTTCGCTGCCAGCGCTTACCTGTCACGTGAGCCCAAGCTTCTTGGAAGCCTGAAGGGACAGGACGCGGCGAAGCTGTTCTTTGTAATACTGATAGTAGTTGGTGTTATAGCTGCCACAATTGGAGATTACTGGTCTCCGCTCAAGAGTTTTGCGGAATTCCTCCGTAAACTCGTAACCGTGACTTAGGAGGCTGGAATGAGACTGATAATACCGCTGGCGATAACATTTACCGCCGGTATAATTATGATTCTGAACTATTTCATACCTCACCAGCCGTTCAGGCTTCTGGGGGATAACCTCCAGGACTGGTACCTGATAGTTGCTTCAGGCGCTATCTTCCTTGGAGCCGCAAACCTCATGCATGTCCATTTCAGGAAGATCAGACTGAAACTGAAGAACTGGAAATACAGCCCCGTAACCATAATAGGTTTTCTTGTAATGTTCGTATTGGGGCTGATCTACGGTGTGGTGGAGGGTAAACCCTTCGACTACCTTTTCCTGAACATGGTCGCGCCAATGGGAGCCACAATGTTCAGCCTTCTGGCGTTCTTCGTAGCCTCGGCAGCGTTCAGAGCATTCAGGGCATCCAACTGGAGGGCGACCCTTCTGCTTACATCGGCTTTTCTGGTCATGCTGGGTCAGGTTCCCATAGGAGCAATGATCTGGGACAAGATACCTCTTGCAAAGGTCTGGCTCATGAGCATTCCCAATACTGCCGGGCAGAGGGCAGTGATGATCGGTGCCGCCATGGGTGTCGTGGCCACCTCGCTCCGCATAATCTTCGGGATCGAGCGGAGTTATCTGGGAGGTGCTGACTGATGGCCGGCTTAATAGAAAAACTCGGAAATATGGACAGAAGGATAATCTTCGTACTTATCGCACTGTCTGTAATCATTCCTATTTCATTCAATCTCATATTACCAAATCCGGTAGGAGCGGAACCGAGCAGAGATCTCTTCGAATACGTTGACGCTCTGCCGGAAGGTTCGAATGTGCTTGTAAGCTTCGACTACGATCCATCTACAATGCCGGAACTCCAGCCGATGGCCGAAGCGATAGTACTGCATCTTTTTAAGAGGAACGCTAACGTTGTAGGCATGGCTCTGTGGCCACAGGGAGCAAGTCTGGGACAGGACGCGATGTCACACATGGCGGACAGCCTGGGAAAAGTGCAGTACGAAGACTGGTGCAACCTGGGTTACAAAACCGGTGGCGGTGTAATGATAGTCCGTCTGGGTTCCAGCATAAGCGCTGTTTTTCCCACTGACAAGGATAACGTCCCATGGTCGGAGATTCCCATGCTCAGGAATATTACCGATCTGCAGAGTTTCTCTCTCGTTATTTCACTGTCCGCAGGTGACCCCGGTATCATCGCCTGGATCATGATGGCGGGAGACAGATTCGGGGTTCCAATAGGATGTGGCTGTACAGCGGTAAGCGCACCTCAATTGTATACCTATCTACAGACCGGACAGATGGTGGGAATGCTGGGCGGACTGAAGGGAGCAGCGGATTACGAAACCCTTGTGGGAATCGAAGACGGCCAGGCTGTCAGGGGAATGGCTCCGCAGTCCGTAGCCCACCTTGTGATAATGCTGTTCATCGTAATAGGTAACGTTGCTTACTTCTCGCAGAAGAAGAAAGGAGGCGCGAGATGAACTGGGAAATACTTGGTATCTGGCTTGGAGCTCTGGTAACGTTCTGTCTCTACAGCTTCCTTTACCGTGACAACCCATTCTACAAATTCGCGGAACATCTCTTTGTCGGGATGAGCGCAGGTTATTGGGTCATCTACAATATCGAGAACGTTTTGATACCCAACTGGTGGCAGAACATGGTTCCCCCGGAAGGCGGATTCAACTGGGTATGGGTCATTCCCGGAATATTCGCTCTGTTCATGCTTGCGCGGATAGTGCCAAAAACAGCCGGTCTTTCCCGGCTTGCGCTGGGAATGATCATAGGTACCGGAGCAGGACTCAATATGGTCAGTTTCTTCCAGACAAACGCAATGTCTCAGGTAAAGGGAACCATAATTTCGGTAGCAACCGGTTCCGCGTGGGACATTTTCAGCAGCGTGGTTCTTGTTGTTGGTGTTGTCAGCGGTCTTGTCTACTTCTTTTTCTCGAAAGCTCATACCGGAGTGGTGGGAAAAACCGCGAATGTAGGAATCACGATACTGATGGTCGCGTTCGGAGCCAGTTTCGGTTACACGATAATGGCACGTCTGAGTCTTCTTATCGGACGGAGCCAGTTCCTGCTTGAAGACTGGCTTCCGACAATTCCGCGATTGCTGGGACTGGGGGGTTGAATTGCGCAAAGACCGGCTTGACGAGGCTTCCAGCCGGTCTTATGCTCTAATTAGATGGTATACAATTCACCGAGGAGGTGTATTTTAAGCGGTTCTGGATTGAAACAAATACAGTAACAATAATAGTTTGCGCAGCTTATGAAGAAGTTGAGGGAGGTGTGTTGAATTTGCTTTTTCATAGCTGAATTGGTTTTTTTATCCGCATCATAAGTTGCGGGCAGAAGAAAGGAGCTACAGCGGTGCGTAGAAAAGCAATGTTTATGTCTATTGCACTTGTGCTGTTCGTGGCTCTGTCAGTAACGGCAGGTACCACAGGTAAAATTGCCGGGAGGGTAACCGACAATTCCGGTAACCCGTTAATAGGTGCCACCGTTATGGTCGTAGGAACTTCCTACGGCGCGATGACGGATGCTAACGGAGAGTATTTCATTATCAACCTTCAGCCAGGCACGTACAGTGTCATGGCAAAAATGGTTGGTATGAGTGAAAAGACAGCAGAAGGAGTGGCGGTCGTAGTTGACCAGACCTCTCCTATGAATTTTTCCCTTGATCCCGCTACTGTTGGAAACACAACAATAACGGTAACGGATTCAAGAGGAATGATAATGATGGATGCCACAGAATCGTATCATGTGGTAAGCCGAGAAGAAATCAGTACGCTGCCTGTGGCGGGTATTGCAGATGTTGTAAACCGCCAGGCTGGATCCACAAGCCGTGGCGGACTTCACATGAGGGGCGGCCGTAGCGGCGAAGTCACCTATATGGTTGATGGAGTTGCCCAGGTAGACCCGACAAGCAGAAACTTCACCAGCAGTATTCCCATGTCAGGAGTTGCTGAGATGTCAACCATAAGCGGCGGTTTCGGAGCTGAATATGGTAACGCTCAGTCCGGTGTTGTAAACATTATTACCCGCGAGGGCGGGAACGATTACACCGGTTCACTCAGCTGGAACGGCAACAACTGGGAAGAACTCGGACTTGCCAGCGACTGGACATGGGGCGGTACATCAGTAGAAGAGCCCACTGAATGGATACGTAGCGACGTATCACCCTTTGTTAAAGCAAGGATGAACGTTGAAGGTACACTGGGCGGGCCTGAACCCTTCACCAGTTACCTTTTACCCGCTATTGGACTGGATATTCCAGGAGACATGAGAATGTTCTTTTCCTCTGAGTGGCTCCAGACCGGTGGCGGCAAAGACGGAAGGTACGGCTACGGTTACAACGACTGGGCCGATAGATTGGTAGGTAACCTGAAACTGACATACAAACCGAACCCCAAAACCAAGATCAACCTTACCGGCTACTATATGGACAGTTCCAATGGCTACGGTCCATGGGACTGGAGCAGGTACGAAATTCCTTTAATCGATACAGATGAAACCTCCGAAACCTACGGAGACACCCTTGCATGGGGCGAGAACATCCTATGGGGATGCCCCACTGTTTTCAGGGAGAACTACAGCTTCGGCTCGAGTGTCACCCAGACACTCAGCGATGCCACATTCATGGAAGTAAGACTTAATCAGTTCCAGTCACAGAGAACCTACAAGATCTACAACAACCCAGATGACACAACTACGACTACCGAATTCTACGGAGAGGATTTCACGTGGGATGACTGGCAGAACGTAACTCCCACAAGATGGATAGACAGCAATCTTTTCTACAGATCGGGAAGAAACAGATTTTCCTTGGCTGAGACCAGAAGCACTACTTCCACCTTCCGTACCGATATAACAAGTCAGATAAATCAGCAGCATCAGCTGAAGGCCGGTATAGAGACCAAGTACTACGATGTGTTTGATTATTACATTGATACTGCATCGGGCGGAAACATATACGCAGGAAGATATCATGTATTCCCGAATTCGGGTGCTGCCTACATCCAGGACAAGATGGAATACAGGGGAATGATAGTTAACGCCGGACTCCGCTTCGACTATTATGACTCGAACTTCGAC
>JAUVLV010000005.1 GCA_030600545.1 Candidatus Aegiribacteria sp.
CCTCGAAGTAGAAATCGAGCATAATGACCTCCTGTCCGGGGCAACAGCACCCCTGTTCCAGAAAGGTCATCATTGTTATGGGGAGCAGTCAAGAGATCCGGTCGTTTGCAAAAACCTTGTTATCAGTCCATCGACGAGTGGCGGACTACCCAACTCTCCATAATAATATACTTCACATAAGTCCGGTTATGGAGAGCTCTACATAACCGGACGTGCAGTTTTCCCGCATCCGGTTCCTCGGTTGTACTCGCTTCCGTGCAAGGCTGGAAGCTTATGCAAACACCCTCTGATACCTCTTCTACATCATCTCAACATTCAGACACAGGTAGAGATCCCTGAATCGGTGTTGCTTCTCCCTTCCTGCCTTGTCTGCTATTCCCCGCAGTGAGGTTGGCTCATGTGTCTCCGATCCTGCAATGTTCGGCATGAGTTCTCCTTTACAGGTTGCGTACTTCCGTCAGGTCCTTCCCCATGTAGTAGGCTTTCCCCACCTCAGAGTACTACGCCTGATAAGACTCCCCATCAGCATAAGGCGGCTGTTCCCTTTTACAGTAATTCGCCGCCGTCCCGTTCATGTGGTTTCATGTTAATGGTAAGGTTTCAGCTTTGTTCTGTGTCAGGATTTCTCCGTACGTGCCTCAGTAGCTGCATACCATCCAGTAACAATTCCCCACAACGGGAACCAATGAGACCTCCCGGGTTCTCTGACGTATCTCTTCCTGCATGCCACGGCCTGTTTAATGAATCCGTCAAGTGGTTCTTTGAGCTGAAAATCGAGCGAATAGAATTGAAAGTTTTAAGTGATAATGATTTAGCTCAGGGATTCTGGGGAAAGATGGGTTTCAAGCCTTACATGACAACAAAGTATAAAGAAGAGTAATAGATGACATAGGAGCATAATGGTTGTAGTGTTGTAATATGAAAGAGTCAAAGCATTTCCGGATATTCTGATAGAACGGGGGATCAAGAAAGAATGGGTAGATCTGGTTTTCGATTCTCCCGATAGAGTAGAAGAAAAAGGTGATGGTACTCGACATTTCATCAAGCGGATCCCGGAATTTGGAAATCGATGGTTAAGAATAATCGTAAATACTACTACCACACCGGAAATACTTATAACGGCTTACTTTGACAGGGGAGTGAGGTGACATAATGAGAATAAAAATCGATAGAGAGAATGATTCTCTGTATTTCCGACTTGATGAAAACACGATTGTTGATTCCGAAGAAATCCGCCCGGGTGTTATTCTTGATTTCGACGAAAATGACAGCGTTGTCGGTATTGAGTTTCTCAAAATATCCACTAGAGCAACCAAAGAAGAACTCTCCAATCTACAGTTTCAAACTTCATAGCAAATAGCGAGTTTCAACAACTGGCTGCAGTAGACAAACAGTAACCTATTTGATAACGCCGCCCGATAAAGTATCGAGCGAAAACACCAGGTTTCCCATGTACCAGCCGTACTCGGTATTTCTGTAGCCGTCGCCGTCCGTGTCAGCGTTAAAGAACTCCACTTCTCCGTTACTGACTTTTATGCAGCGCCAGCCGACCGTATCTTCGTCTCCCTTCGATCCGTTTTCCTCAGTGATTTCATCGGATTCAAGGGTAATAACCGGGTTGACCAGCGGTAATTTACGTATTACACTATGTGCGTAACGCAAGATGTGTAATGCAAGATAAAGGGGTATTAATGCCAAATCCTTTCTCGTACGGTGGTATCGTTACTGGGAAACAGTTCTGCAACAGGACAAAAGAAATGGATGACCTCATCCGTGCTGGTCTTAACGGAGAAAAGCTGTTTATTCATGGTGAGCGACGCATCGGAAAGACATCTCTCTTAAGAAAGGTCATAGAAAAATTCTCAAGTGAAAAAGTAATATCAGTATTAATTAACGTCTGGAAATGTGTTGATTCTGCAGATTTCGTCAATGTATGCGCTTCAGGATTCGCCGAAGCCGAAGGTTCTGCAGGGATCTTGAAAAGGGTCAGAAAACTGTTCGGTGGTTTATCCCCGGCCGTCACAATAAGTGACGATGGAAGACCTTCATTGACATTTGAAAGAAGTGCGGGAAAATTGTCCTCCGATCAACTCGAGAACGTTCTTAAAGCGTCATGGAAAATAGCCGATTCAAACAGTGATAAACGGCTTGTTATAATATTCGACGAATTTCAGCAGGTCAGGCTGCTCGGTGATGACAGGATTGAGCGTCTTTTAAGGAGTGTGGTGCAGGAACGAAGCGATATTGCGTGGTTCTTCTGTGGAAGTCGTGAACATCTTATAAAGCAGATGTTTCTTGATTCCGGCAGCCCGCTTTATCGTAGTGCAGGACATTATCCTATTGAAGCTATTAAAGACGAACACTGGATTCCTTTTGTATCAGGGAATTTCAGGTCCACTGGAAGAAATATTTCAAATACTGTTATAAAAAAACTCCTTGATATAACCTCCGGTCATCCTTTCTATACTCAACTGCTATGCTCATCCCTGTGGGACATATGTGAACCTGAGAGCGTAATATCAGATGATATGCTGGAGCAGGCACTGAATATTCTGCTGGAAAGAGAGAACTCAACTTACCACACACTGTGGGATTCTCTTCCGGAGCAATCGAAACGTATGCTCAGAGCAATTGCGTTTGAAAATCCCCTGAAATCCCCTTACTCTGGAGAAGTTCTCGGGAAATTCGGGTTCACATCACCGTCGAGTGCCGGAAGAGCAATAGAATATCTTATTTATCATGATCTTATCTCAAAATCCAGGGGTGGTGAATATATAATTATTGATCGCTTTCTTGGTTTGTGGTGCAGGAAGAAATTCATTGAGTAGCGAGTAGCTGAAGCAATTGAAATTTGTATTTCTCACCAGACCTCTATTTCCGCAACATCGTTTCTTGAGGAAAAATAGTCTGCGCAATGTAATGCTGAATTTCTTGATCCATCCGATCAAGGATTTAAAGTTCTGATATGAGGGAATCAATTTCAAAATGCAAACCGGTTAGTCAGTCGAGTGGATTCAAAATGCGGCCCATAAATAGTATGGTTCCGGTCTCTCTATCCCTGATAAGGTAAATGAACGGACGGTCTACAATAAATTCGATCGATGACCCCCCATTGATTTTTTCCATCACAACAGCTGTTGCAGCCGCGGCTTCAGTGCCTTTTTCGTCAACGGAGACAAAAGCTTTGTGAATCACGCTCGCTATGTAGAGAGAAAAGGTTCCATCCATTCCAGAAAAATCAGCGGACATTCCGAAAGCCGATGGCATCCCCATTTCTGAGAGAATATCCTCAAGCTGGAATGAGGATACGGTTTCGAATTTAGGCATGCTGAGATAAAGGTTAGACTCACTCAGGCTGCTGGTTACTTCGTCGATGAAATCGTTTCCCAGGTTTTCTTCAACTTCCATGAAGCGATTCGAATCCGGAACAATAACAAGCATTGACATTCTTCTGTTGCTGTATGGCAGTTCCGCCGCGATATAGCCATCCCCCCTTGCCATGGGAAAATGTTCTGTCTGGTGCATCGTTGGAACGGTCACCTGTTCTCCATCGATTAGATGGAAGGGCTGGTCAAAGGTTCCCATTTCATCGAACTGGAAGAGCCACTGCGCCTTGAAATAGATAGCGTTTGTTAGCACAAGTCTCGTAGCCGAGTTGAGAATGTTACGGGGAATGAGATCTTCAATTTTACCATTCGTCTGTTCCACAACCCATTCGTTGATAACTTCGCAACAGAGTTCGGGATTATCGGAGAAATTCAGCAAACTGATGCCTGCGCCGTAATTTGCAGCAATAATTTCAAGGAATTCAGGCAGGAAAGTGTATCCGGTCTGTCCCCATAGAGCGTTAACGATATGGAGGCTGAAAGTGTTATCCCGCTCAGCAGCAGCAGTAAGGTTCTGATCAAGCAGGTTGAAAGATGAATGAAGAGGGTCTTCATCGAGTGAGAACTGCAGGACTTCAGCCATCTCAATTTCGGTAATACTCTCTGCCCCGGCATAAGTCATCGCGAGAGCAGCAGAAATGCTGTACGGAGAGAAGAAAATATTATCATCATTATCGTTTCTGATTGTCTTATAGAGATTGAAAGCAAAAGCGCTGTTTCCCGATGCCAGTTCCAACAGATCTGTTTCAGCAGCATCCGGATCAGTGATCCTTGGAACACTCGATGAAGGAACTGATGGAGTTTCCTGTGCTGAACACATGCTTATCCCCAAAACCATAGTTCCTGTTACAAGAGTCATTAAAAATCTAATCATACTGAGTCCTCCAGTTGCAAGTTTCAAATCAAAATTAGTAGTTGATTTCTTCCTATGTCTTCCTTCTTACTTATCAACACAGCTGATATTCACTGTTACATGTGCAGGGATTCAATTATTCCTTCAAATATGAAGATACCGGATTTCATAAGAGTAGGATATACCAATGCCTGTTAACCTGACACAATATCTGCCTGCTTCAGTCTATTCGGCTAATATGTGATACATATTAATCCACGGATATATTCCCATATTAAATAACCCACTATCCAGTCAATCAATATTCCGTTCGAGAACAGTTCTTTCAAAAGATCTCAGGAGGATAAAGGGAGAACTCCGGTTAATAAATCATATCGAACTGCTCCATGAAAACCGGTGGAGCAGGTATTCTCGTGTTAATGTAATACTCAATCAGACATTCAGAGTGATTCAGCCTGGCTGCCCCGCGCTGAAAATCATCCGGTGATGGCTCGTGGATATCCTCATCACTATACCCGCAGGCAACTGTTTCGCAATCCGAGAAATAGAAACAGTCTTCGTGGAGTAAAGTACCGGAGTTTCCTGTTTCCCAGATGGAACTGCAAAATGCAAGATTGCCATCTTCATCAAAGAAGTATTCTGATGTGATCAGGTAATCGGTGTATGAATAAGTGTACTCCATATATGTAAGAATTTCACTCAGGTCATCACTTCTGCCCTCCAGCTTAGCGCGAACCAGAAGTTCAGAGCTTGTGTATCCTACCGGGGGCATGCAGGGATTAGTAACATGAAAGCTTCTTGATCCAGGGCAGCTGTCTTCTTCAATAATACTTACGAGTTCATCCATTGAAATCACATAGGAAGCTGTGTCACTGGACAGACCCGTAAAAAAAGCAGTGATAATGGAATAAGGAATGAATTCATGATTTTTCTACCTCTCTAGTTGACCGGATGTGAACAGAAGAAGACCAACATGGGAAACAAAGGCTTTTATAGCATATCTTTTCGAATAAGAGATTTTATATGTCATATATCAAAATATATTTACAATAATGCCCGGATGCAAGACCTGACCCGAATGAGTTGGGCGGCAATGCTTACGGCGATTTCGTTGGGGGTACGGCTTCCTATGGAAATCCCTATGGGGCAATGTACGCTTTCAAGAAAATTCTCGGAAATCCCCTTCTGTAAAAGATCCGAATATATCTTCGTCTTCTTTGAGTCGCTTGCCATCATGCCTACATACTTCAGATCTTTACCTGCCAGACTTTCAAGTACTTCAGCATCAGCACTGTGAAAAGGAGTCATGATAACTGCGTAGCTGTGGCTGCCTTCGAGTATATAGCTGTGTGCTTCTCCGTATGGAGCGGTGATCCATCTGCAACGCGGAGCATTCTCGAAGGAATCCCGCTCCCTCTGATCGATTATCACGGGTTGAAAGGAAAGTCCTTGAAGAAGGTGTGCAATTGCTTGTCCCACATGGCCACCTCCAATAACGTATACAGTATCCCGAAGGCCAAGAGGACCGGAGTATTCCCAGTTATTCCCATCGGTCGTTGAAAAATCATGTGTTTCCTGTTTGGAGGAATCTGTTACGGTAAAACCGGTACTGGAAAGGTATAAAGTACCTGTTCTTCCGTTCTCCAGTATGTTTATTATCAGATTTACGGTTTCCAGCGTATACGGTTGCATAGGATGAATTGCTGTTGTCTGAGAACCTGAACAGATCATACCGGAGGGAGTATCTCCTCTGTATGCTTCCACGTTATCATTCTCATTCACATGATCGAATGTGATAAGTTCGGTGGAATGAATGCCGGACTCAAGCATCTTCCGAGCCTTGTTGACAAGCTGGTGTTCCATGAGGCCACCGCCTGCAGTTCCTCTGGTTTTGCCGTTGGATGTAACCGCCATCGCCGCTCCGGGTCTGCCGGGGCCGCTTCCTCGAGTTTCAACCGCAAGCAGCAGAGCACATGGAGTATTCGAACAGATGGCCTCTCTTATGAATTTCCAGAGAGGAATACTGTTCATTGAAGGGATTTTTCCTGGAAATATTCCTTTTCTATCTTCTCGAAATATTCCATGCATTTTCGCACATATTGCCTTTTCTCGTCGTATCTTCCAGGGAAGAAGCTTCTTTTGAAACCGTAGACAAGGATATTCCTGAGGTTGTTCCTGGTAAGATTAAAAGTGTTTACCGCCTTATGAAGTTCTTTTGTAACGGTTGTATTGGATACGGTTCTGTTATCGGTACAGATCGTTACTGACAGTTTCTTATCCATCATTTTTTTGAATGGATGGTTGGAAAGGTCTCGGAAGGCGGGATTTGTCTGCTGATTTGAAGTGAGGCAGACTTCGATCGTTATCCTTCTATCTGCAATATAGCCGGCCAGCTCATCTACGTATTTCTCAGGATCACGTATATCTCTGGATTGCACTGCGGCAGGATCAAGAAGTGTTAACCCATGACCTATTCTCTCGGCGTAAAGATCGGTAATCGCCTGATAAATGCTCTCCGGCCCGTACGCCTCACCCGCATGGACGGTTTTCCTGAGGAAATGTCTCTGGGCTCTGCTGAACGCCTCAAGATGATTCAGTGCCGGCCATCCTGCTTCGGAGCCAGCTAAATCGATACCTACTGCCGGAATATCTTCTTCCCACCTTGCCCGGGCTACCGCTTCCTCAAGTTCAAGGGATGCCAGGGCGAACACCTTTTCTCTGTGAGTGTAATGGTGCATCTCAAAGAATCTTCTGTACCAGTCGGAAAATGCGGGAGTGAAGAATCGCATGGCACAGGCGATGATTCCGTAGTGAAATGGAGGTTCAAGGCCATCTTTGACTTCACTGCGCGAGTTGAATTCGATCTTTGCACGGAGGAGTCCATCGTTAACTGCCCTTATGCAGCCTACGATATCCATTTCTTTTGAAGCATGAAGCTGAGGAGCGAATCTTACCTCTACGTATCTGACGCCCTCCTGCTGGTTGTCAACTGCGACTTCGTAGCTGATCCGCTCAAGCTGCTCCCGGGTTTTCATGACTGAATTGGTATACGCGAAGCCGGTGAGATATTCGTTCAAATCTTTGTAATGATCCTTGAATACGGTCTCCCTGAGTCCCTGCTCGGTATATGATGGAAGCTCTACCCCTGACTCCTTTGCAAGCTCTATAAGAGTTGACAATCGTACAGAACCGTCAAGGTGCATGTGAAGATCCGTTTTTGGAAGCTTCTTAAGAAATTCGTGATTCATTTATAAGTACCTTTCCGTAAAGTTATTCAGAACAGCTCTCCCAGCCCCATCTGTATACCAAGCCCCTCGGGTGAAACGGCAAAATCCGCTCTGAGAGTTCCGCCACCTGGCAGAGATATTCTTGCTCCAAGACCTCCGTCCAGGTGGAATCTGTTCCACCCGCATTCATTAAGATGATCAGCTACCTGACCGGCATCACCGAACAGAACCAGTGAGAAATCCATTGTATTGTTCTCATCAATCTGGAAAGAGATTATTTTCTGTCTCAGTTCCAGGTTACTCAGTAAAGCCCAGTTTCCTCCGAATCTTCCGTCATTGTATCCTCGCAGTCCGTTGTTTCCGCCAAGAGAGGGAAGGAAAGAGAATGGTGTAGATGATGTTCCCATATGCCTTTCAACCTTCATCCGGAACGCCGGTGTTGTTGAGCTGCCTATTGGTGTGAATACTGACATCGCGCATTCAGCACTGGAATATGATATGTCGTTTCCAAGCTGAATATCGTAACCAGCTGACAGATAGCCGTTTATCATAATAGGTAGGGACCAGTTTCCCTCGATATAAGGGCCGGCAGTCCATTGAGAAGTGTACTCATCCGTCGGTGACTGGTTCCAGAGCTGCTCATCGGATCTGTTGTATGCAGTGGAATGTCTGCAGAGAAGACCACCTGTCATAACAAGACCCGACAGGGGACTGAAATGATAGGAAGCTGAGATGTCCTGTATTTCAGCATAGAAATATTCGTACAGTTCGTTATTACCTCCGTTGCCCCAGCCAAAGAATTTGTCCTTCTTTTTAACGTAATAATTCGCGTTTAAGGTTACCAATCCTCCGCCTGCGGGAAACAGGATTTTCGGTTCAGCGGAAATGCTGCCGTTGGTATAACAGTAAGCGATTGAGCTGAAACCAAAGGGTTTGAAAGGGGGTGTCATGTTATTATTGACGATACCTCCCATAAGGACACCGGAACTTGAACTGTAACTGACTAACGGAAATATCTTCCATGCGTGCAGAGGAAGGGTACAAAGAAGCGTAATCAGAATTATTATGGTTTTTACTCTGAATTTCATGGTCTCCATCCGGACTGGATAAAATATGCTGTTTCTGTTCTGTAATGAATAAGTATATTAAACAAAATATAGAAAGTGGAGGTCTCTTGAAAACACCTTTGATTATCATTCCCACCTACAACGAGGTGGAGAATATAAGCAGACTGATCCCCGTTCTACTTGATCTATCTGTAAAACCCGATGTCCTCGTGGTTGATGACAACAGTCCTGACGGAACAGGGGACGTTGTCCTGGAATTCGAGTCAACTGGCAGGGTACACCTTCTCAGCCGCCCGTGTAAGGCCGGTCTGGGACAGGCGTACATTGCAGGTTTTAAGTGGGCAATGGATAGAGACGAGTTCGATCCGATCGTCCAGATGGATGCTGACTTTTCTCACAAACCCGAAAAGGTTGTGGAACTGATAGATACCCTTCATGAGTGCGATCTCGCAATAGGTTCCCGATACTGCAGCGGTGTTAATGTGGTGAACTGGCCTCTGTCGAGACTCCTTCTCTCCTGGTTCGCAAACAAATATACAAAACTGATAACGGGGCTGCCGATGGAAGATGCTACCGGCGGGTTTAAGGCATTAAAAAGAGAAGCGCTTGAAAAGCTTGATCTGAACAATATTAAATCTGACGGTTATTCGTTTCAGATAGAAGTCTCTTACAAACTTTTCAATTCAGGCTGCTCGATAAAGGAAATTCCAATAATTTTCGTTGACAGGCATGCGGGTACATCAAAAATGACTAAAAGCATCGTATGGGAAGCTGTCTGGATGGTCTGGCATCTTCGTTTTCCCTGGCTGTTTTGAAAGGTTTCTACTGATATGATAGCAATTAATCTGGCGCTGATACTAATCTGCAGTACTTCCATCAACTGGGGTTTTGAAACATCTCAGTCCTACGTTTTCTCAATCATTCCGGATGATGATGGAACCTTTTGGTGCGCGACTGCAGGCGGGATAATACACTATGATCCTGAAAACGGCTGGCTGGACAGCCTTTCATATCCTGATCAAATGCCCTGGATATCCGCTATAGATCTTTGTTTTACCGATTCTCGCATGTGGGTCGCTACAGGTGGCGGCGGTTTAGCTTTCCAACAGGGAGATACATGGCAGGTCTTCTCCGTTTACGAAGGTATACCCGGTTCCGGATACGTTTATTCGGTTTACAGTGATGGAGGGTATGTATGGGCTGGTACCGATGGTGGACTTACCCGAGGGGATGAAGAAGGCTTTCTGCCCATAGATTCCGATCTTACCGGAGGAGCTTTCAACGCCGGTGAAGTGACTGATATTGCAGGTATTGGTAATACGATGTACCTTGCGACGGACAGGGGAGTTTACTCCCTTGATCTAAGCGGCAGTGTTTTCAATCCCGAATCCTGGACAAGTTACTCAGATTCAACAATAACCCTTGGAATTGACGGCATTTACATAGCATCTGCCGATTCCGTTTTCGGATACGGTTCCGGTGGTGTTTCACAGATGATCGGAAACAGATGGGTGCGTCTGCTGGACTATTCATCCAGCGCTGATTCGGTTGTTACCGGATTACTGGTTACTGAGGATGGTCTTATCGCAGGATGCAAAAAGATTGTTCTATACAATAATGGTATCTGGGAGCCATACGGAACCGGATACCCGAATGAAGCCTATGCGTCATGTCTTATAGAAACCTGCGGCAGAATCTGGTGCGGTTATGGCTTGCGTGACGAGAATTGCAGGGACACAGGCAAAGGACTCGGCTATCTTGAAAATGGAATATGGGAACAGATACCTATATCGGGGATGGCCTGTCCAAGCTGTTATCAAATGGCTCGGGATGAAGACAGGGTATACATCGGCAGCCATCGGCTCGGTCTTATGGTATACTATCCTGACAGCGGCTGGACAGCCTTCAACAGATATTCGACTGACATGCCCCGTACCCTTAGAACTTACTCAGCAGCCAAATCTGGCTGTTCCGGAATCTGGACAGGCAGTTACCACTGGGGTCTCACATGGATCGATGACAGGGGAACGTATTCCATGGAGGACGATACGGTAATAACCTACGTTTCTGATTCTCTTTCGGGAGTTTCTCCGGGAGTGGTCCAGATTATTTCACCTCTTCTGAATAACCAGGTTGTAATGCTGGCATCACAGGGTGGCGCTCTTCTTGTTGCCCAGGAGGTTTTCTGGCAGACGCCCGATGAACCCAGTGGTATGACAGCTGTGTCCGGTGAGCCTGAGGAAGGAAATCTTCAGTGGACTACAAGAGTAGAACAAGATGGCCTTGCGAACAAGAACATACAGATGCTTTACCCTTGCGGAGAAGACAGTCTGTGGATAGCGTTTGCCTCGGAGGGAGGCTGCCAGCTTCTTGTTCATGGAGGAGATCCGATAGATAAGACTTCGGATACATGGTATCCTAGCCACGGCCAGGCGTATACTGCCTCATTGGGACTTCCCTCAAACCAGGTATTCTGTTTTGCCAGAAATACCGACGGGGATGTTTTTGCAGGGACTGGAAACGGTATATGTCGCTGGAACGGCAACGCATTTGTTGAAATAGCTGGAATTGCCGGTTCGGTCAAAGCAATGCAGGTGGACAATAACGGTGTAATCTGGTGTTTGACAGACGATGCGATTTATAGTGTTAACGGTTCGGACGTAATTGAATTCACCAGTTTAAATTCAGTCTACATACCCACAAGCAGAGTTGAAAATGAATTCAGTTCATTCAATCCTGAAGATGGAACAGTGTACTTCTCATCACTTCTGGGTATGTGGTCAATTTTCTTGCAGCAGAACCATGAGGAAAGCCCGGATTTGCTTTTTTACCCGCAACCTTACCTTCCAGCCGAAGAAGAACTGCATATTGTATGGACGGAGTCCGATGAACAGATTTCAGTTAAATTCTTTTCCCTTACAGGTGAATATCTGGGCTGTGTTAAAGCGGACACCTGGGAAGAATGGATCTGGGATGGAGCATTGGATGGAAGTACTCTAACCAGTGGCATATATATCGTGCTTGTTGAAACAGAAAGCAATTCCATTAGAAGTAAGATCGCAGTAGTAAGATGATTTCCATAAGACAGGCAGAACCCGGCGACAGAAACAGTTGGACAGATTTTATTCTCCGTTCCAACAATGGTACCGTTTTCCATTTACCCGATTTTCTGGACTATCATCCTGAGGGCAGGTTCAGAAATCATCATCTTATTTTCGAAAATAAAAGCGGTATTGTATCCATAATCCCCGGTGCTTTGGCAAAAAAGGAGGATGGGGTATGGTTCAGATCTTATCCCGGAGCTTCCTATGGCGGCCCGGTGTTCAACGATTCTCTCGGTCTGAGTAAAATCGAACGAATTGTAGATGAACTCATGTTATACTGCAGATCTCAGGGATTCCGGGGGATCGAAATGACTCCGCCGCCAGCGATCTATTACCGCAGACCCAATAACTACCTTGAATTCTCCCTTGTAAAACGTGGATTCAGTTACAGGAAGAGGGAACTGACAGCCGTGATTGACCTCAGCAGGCTTGGAGAAGAACTCAGGCTGGGCTTTCGTTCATCCGCCCTGAGAGGTGTCAGGAAAGCAGTCAAGAGCGGCGTTGAAGTTAAAGAAAACTCCGATTTTTCACTCTTTTACCATGTACTGGAGTCAAATCTCCAGCAGCGTCATGGCGTTATACCTACTCATACACTTGAGGAGCTTGAAAAACTCCGGAACCTGCTTGGAAAAGACCGTATCAAGCAGTTCATTGCTGTGAAAGATGGAGAGGTTCTTGCGGGAATGGTAATGTTCCACTGTAATCCCAGGGTCACACTTGCATTCTACATTTCCCATGATCAGGAACACCAGGCACTCAGACCGGTCAACCTTGTCTACATGGAAGTCATAAGATGGGCCAAGCAGATGGGGTATCATTATATGGATCTGGGAACATTTACATTGAACATGGAAGTCAACTACGGCCTTTGCCGGTTTAAAGAATCTTTTTCAGCAAGAGGCATTTTCAGAAATACCATTTACGGAAGCGTTTAGTGGAATCAGTTCAGAAATCTCGCCTTCACGCTGTAATTCTTCTGTGGGCAGCGTTGCTCGTGTTTGTTTTCGGCGGGAGGATGTATACAACTGATGTTCTTGCTCAGTATGAAGTTGCTGGCTCCTTCGTTGGCCAGAGATCATTCATGACGGTTTCGGGGGATTACGGTTGGACTGTCGCGGGAGCAAGATCTGGCCTTTTCGTTCCTCATGGGGGTGGATTCTCCATCTTCCTCATTCCTGCCGCACTTGCGGGAAAAGTTCTGGGGTTGAACGGTGGAAAGGTTGCATCGGCTCTGATAAACGCAGGCTTCAGCCTTGCGCTGGTGGGTTTCTGGTATGCTTCCGCCTTAAAAAAGTACTCGGAAGTTTCTGTTCTGCGATTCATCGCCATTTCCATATGTGGAATGGTTCTCATCTACGGAAGAATGACTTTTGATGTTACCGCTGCTGCCGCTGCCGCTATGGCCGGTTACTATTTTTCACTTCATGGCAGAATGTTCGCGGCCGGTCTCTGTCTCGGGGTTGCCATTCTTGTAAGAACTGACAGCCTGCTTCTGCTTCCTCTGTTCTGGAGCGACTGGAAGGGCATAAAAAAGCTGGCTCTGGGACTTGCTCCCTTTATTTGTCTTATGCTGTTTTTTAACTGGTACAGGTTCGGAAGCCCATTTCTTGACGGCCACGGACAGGATCCCGCAATTGCCATTGAACCATTCAAAGGAGGTATCCCAGGGCTTCTTCTGAGCCCCGGCAAGGGTCTTCTGTATTATGCTCCTCTCTGTATCTTTGCGCTGTTTTTTCAGAAGGACTGGAGACTCTGGACTCCATTTGTTCTTTCTCTCGTTTTTCATGGTATGCTTTATGACTGGTCAGGTGGTACAGGATGGGGGCCTCGCTTCCTTTTCACCACGCTGCCGTTTCTGCTGATGCCGCTGTCCAGAAAGGGAACGGGAGGAAAACTGTTCTGGATAATCGCCACAATGGGAATTATCGTGTGCATTCCAGCCTTCTGGAGCAATCCAAGCCTTCTTGAACAGGCATCCGGCATGGATCTCTTCGATGAAACTTCCCGACATGCAGTACTCTGGACCTATTCCTCATCTCCACTTGTTTCAGCTTTCAGAAATTTCGCAGTGGGGGTTCCGGACCTCTTCGGAGCGGCGATGGCAGTTTCCTCCGGCATTCCGCCGTGGACAGGAGTCCTTGCTCAATTTGCGGTTGCCGCGATGTTCGCCGCAGTCGGGATACGTGTGCTGAAGAAAACCCGATGCAGTGGGAAAATGCTATAATGAAAATTCTTCATATTTCACCGCAGAACTATACCGGGACAATTGATCTATTTGTCCGGGGGCATAACGAGCTTGGTCACGAGAGCAGGCTTGTTACTTTCTACAGGGCTGCAAATCTCTACGAAGAGGATATTTGCCTGAATCTTCCCTTTGTCGGTTCCATGGACTGGTTGATGAAGTTCAAAAAACTGGTAAAGGCGGGTAGCCTGAATGTTCCGTTTACAGGAACTACCGAGCGGATATTCTGGAGCCCCAGGCCGGTTGAAAGACTTATGCTCAAGCTCAGGGATATGCGCTGGACACCTATCATCAACATGGCCGCTGAGGAATACGGACTCTGGGATTTTGACATTTACCACCTGGAGGGAGGGATGAGCTTCTACAGAGACGGCAGGGATGTAATTGCACTGAAGAAGGCCGACAAGAAGATTGTATCCTATTACCATGGTCTGGATTTGAGAATGAGGGGAGCGATCAGACCGGTGTGGGAAGCGACTGATCTGAATCTCACCTGTGAATTTGACCTTTATCAGAGATATCCCGAAATCGAATATTTATTTCTGCCTTTTGATCAAAACGCAATGCCCCATGCAGAACCTCTTTCTGAAAAGGTACGTATATGCCATGCCCCCAGGATCAGATCGGTAAAAGGTACCGAAGAGATAATAAGTGCAGTAGAAGACCTTTCGAAGGAAATACCAGTTGAACTTGTTCTGATCGAGAATATGACGAATGCTGAAGCTCTCAGGATGAAGGCTACATGTCACATCGCGATCGATCAGGTTGCAAGCGGGGACATGGGTTACGGTGTAAACTCTCTGGAAAGCCTTTCCATGGGTATCGCCACTGTGACCAATCTCTCCGGGGCATATCAGGATTTCATACCCGATCATCCATTTTTCCTCACCACGCAGGATACACTGAAGCGCGATCTGAGGGAGCTTACCCTTGACCGGGAACTCAGAAAAAAACACGCACTTGCAGGCCCTCCATGGATCAGGGCAAGGCACCACTGGTTATCGGTGGCAAAGGAGATTCACAGGATATACCGGGAACTCGGGTGGGAGGAAGATCCAGTTCATGACTGAGCATTCCACGTCTGAGCATAATAGAGACCTTTCGCGGGAATCCACCTTCTACGCCCTGGCAATGGTTTTCAGCGGAATGGTTCAGGTAGCCTTCTTGCCGTTCATGTCAAAATACCTTACGGCTGACGCTGCCGGAGAACTGGGCACATTGAGGATAATAGCGGAAGCTATTGCCGGTATAGTTGTTCTGGGTCTTCCGACTGCGCTCATCAGAGCATGGCATAGAACATCACAGCACAGGAGCGTTCTAATAAGGGGAATTACATTTCCACTTGTTCCATCGGTGCTGATGGTTGTTGTAATTCTGTTCCTGCAGGGCTATTTAAAAACCTTTCTGAACCTGCAGCACCCGGACTATTTGTTTCATGCGATCCTTCTGGGAATCGGTATTGCATACGTTCAGATCGCTCTTACTCTGCCAAGGGCCGCAGGCTTTGCGGGAAGGTATCTTATTCTTCAGGTGATCAGAGGGATTATGGCTCTGGGCCTTCTGATTCTGCTGCTTTTTTCAACAACTCTGGATACTATACCTTCGTTCATGACCGCGAGGTGGGCACCTTCATTTCTGATAGCCTTTGCTGCAGTTGCAATGATGTGGAGAAAAACCGCTGATTCTAAACAACATAAGGAGCAGAAGGGGCTTACGAGGGAGATCCTTACATTCAGTCTTCCTCTCATCCCCGCGACTCTTTCCATGATAGTTCTTTCTTCAGCCGATATGTTCATGCTCAGAAGTATTTATCCCGATATGGCTGAAAGCGGATATTACGAATGGGCCAGCAGAGCCTGTCTTGTTCTCATGCCGATGATACTGGGTTTCAATATGGCATGGAAGCGATTCATCTTCCGGAAAAAGAGAACCGGAGGCACACTGGCCGAGTTGGGAAGAGCGGGACTGCTTTTCATGCTGCTTGTCAACTGGGGTTCATTGATTCTGGCCATGTCTTCCGCCTGGATCGTTCCTTTGGCAGGAGGGGGAAACTTCCTTCCGGCTGCCAGGGTTCTGCCGACCCTTGCAGGAGCAGGAGCTCTATACGGACTGTTCCTCATCTCACAGACCGGGTGTCTGCTTACAGGACAGACCAGGTTTATCGCTGTCATGACTTTATTCGGAGCCATGCTTAACATAGGCTTCAACTTCCGTTTAATTCCAGTGGCTGGAGCTCTCGGCGCAGCTTTTGCCACACTTGGAACGAATCTGTTCATGGCCCTGAGCCTTTTCTGGCTTGGGAGAAAGGTGTTCCCGATAAGTTTCTTTGTGGTGGTGCTGACCGTGATACCTCCAATCGCATTTGGCGCTCTGGCAACCCTGAGCCCCGGCTGGAGAGCAGCTATCGTCATTGTTTCCACGCTTATCACGGTTTCCGCAATAGGTTATCTCAGGCTCCCGGGTACACGACTGGAAGGCAGCGCTCTCGATGAAACCTGAAATATCCCTTCAGATTCCGATTAAGGATGGCGGAGATAACTTCCGGGTATGTCTTGAAAGTCTTCGTAAACAGGATACAGGGGGGATTCCCTGGGAACTGATAATAGTCGATGATGGCAGCAGGATCCCTGTGGAAGATGATTTTGACCTGAGTTTTCCCGGGACGGTGGACGTCAGTGTAATCCGGCTTGAGAGCAGTGGGAAAAGGTCAGAAGCCCGAAACCGCGGCTGGATGGAATCGAGCGCTCCGATCTCATTTCTTTCGGATGCTGACATCAGATTTCCACCTGACATCATAAGAAAACATCTTGAATTACACCGAATGGGACGCGGAGACGTGATCATGGGTGCCAGGGTGGATGCATGGCGGGGGAAAACAACTCCATGGCAGAAATGGTTTGATACAAGAGGTATGGGGAACCGCAGGCCGGGAAGGTTCCCTCCCCGGTATTTCGTTACCGGTAACATCAGCCTTCCCCTGTCTCTCTTTGAATCGACTGGAGGATTTGATGTCGCCATAGATCACTGGGGCGGAGAGGATACCGAATTCGGATTCAGGCTGGCCAGGAAAGGAGTATCCCTGTACTGGGATCCCGATTTGAGGGTGTATCATCTTGAGACTGATGTTTCTGTTCGGAAGCATTCGGCGAAAATGTTCGAGTACGGGAAATACGGGATTGGATATATTCTTGATAAATTTCCTGAAGCTGAAGGCCTTCAGGGAAGCAACTGGATTAAACCGGTATTCTCAAGACCCGCAAGCCTGGCAACCATGGCTATGAGAGTACTGGTAAAACTTGTTCTTCTCCCGCCGGTTTACAGATGTGTACTGAAATGGATGGAAAAGTTCGGCAAACCCTCTTTTCTGTTCACATACCTTTCGGTCGGTGGATGTTTAATGGGATTGTCAGGCAGGGATTTCGAATAACATGATATCAGTGCGTTCTTTACTCAGTGAGCATTTTCCGTCGGATGTCGAGATAATGCAGCTGAGTGAATTGACTACCTGGCGGACCGGAGGCCCTGCGGTTTCGGTAACTGTAACCTCTTCCGGGATGCTTGCCGATCTTCTAGGACTTACGTTCGGAGAAGGAATTCCCTGGTTCATTCTCGGTCAGGGATCGAATGTACTGGCTTCGGACACTGGATGCGAAGAAGTAATAATCAGGCTTTCGGGGAATCTGGCGAAAACCTTCTGGCGCCCCCTGGAAAATAGCTGGATTCTGAAAAGCGGTGGGGGAGTTCACCTCCCGTCACTATCAGGAGCTGCCTGCAGCAGGGGAGCTTCGGGACTGGAATTCGCCATAGGCATTCCCGGGACAGTTGGTGGAGCAGTGTTCATGAACGCCGGGGCTTACGGGAGTGCCGTATCGGATCGACTGAAAAGAGTATCAGTATTGGATTTCAGGGGTTCAGAGGATATTATAGACCGGGATGAATGCTGTTTTGGTTACAGATTCAGCAGATTCCAGGATGAGAAAAGCGTTATCACAGGGGTAGAGATGTTGCTCGAGTTCGATGATCCCGATGTCCTCCGTTCCGAAGGGAAGAGAATACTGGATCTGCGCAGAAAGAAGTTTCCCCTCCAGTACCCCAACGCAGGAAGCGTATTCAGAAAACCCGAAAAAAGTGTTTCGCCCGGAAAGCTGATAGAGGATGCCGGATTAAAAGGGAGAAGGGCAGGTGGTGCCATGGTTTCAGAAAAACATGCGAATTTTATTATTAATACCGGAGACGCGACATCTGCTGATATAGCGGAACTTATTGAAATCGTCCGGGAAGTTGTCTTCTCCTTCAGCGGTATTCTGCTCAAAGAGGAGATCCGGTATCTTGGTCGGAGGAATTGAACAATGTCAGATATACACTATCACAGAAATATCAGCCTGGAGCCCGGGCCTGTCCTTATAACCGGCGCGGCAGGTTTCGCGGGTTATCATCTCATGAACGAACTCGGTATGGGAAAGGGTGACATTGCAGTTGATGTAACCGATTCTTTCAAAGTTCCCGACGGTGTCAGGAAAATTTGCTGGAATCTTCCCTCACCACCACCAGAAGAGCTTGGAGAAGTACGGTATATAGTACATCTTGCGGCCATGAGTTCTGTTTCTAAATCACTTAGAGAGATCCATAAGGCATATGAGATAAACCTTATGGGAACTGTGTCTGTCCTGGAATACATGGTCTCGAAATGTCCCCGGGGAAGAATGCTTCTTGCAAGTTCAGCCGAGGTGTACAAGTCAACGGACGATCTTATTACTGAAAACAGCGAGATTGGTCCCCAAAATCCATACGGAACTACCAAGGCCGCAGCAGAAATAGCGGCCTTTCAATTTGCAAGGAACTACGAACTGGATATCGTTATTACTCGTGCTTTTCCTCATTTTGGTCCGGGACAGTCCGAGGATTTCGCATTTCCATCATTCTGCAGAAGGATCATTGAATCACCCCGGAGCGGGAACAGCTCCATTCGTGTTGGAAACCTGAATCCCGTAAGAGACTACCTGTATGTAACCGATGTGGCAAGAGCCTACAGGTATATTCTGAGCAGAGGTCATTCGGGGAGTATTTACAATATCTGTACGGGGCAGGGTAACAGTATCGGTGACATGGTCAGAATGCTTATCGAGATATCCGGCCTGGATATCGAACTTGAAGTTGATAGTGACCTGTTCAGACCGGCAGATGTTGAATTCCAGGTTGGTGATCCCTCAAGGCTTCAATCACTGCTTGGGTGGAAGCCCGAAGTTGACAGATTGGATGGATTGAAAAAACTATTCTCATGGTGGAAGGCAAGAATATGACCCTGCTGATGATATGCAGCATAATCCTTACAGGTAGAATCTCCGAATGGAACCACTATACGCATTTTGGTGGAGTCAGTGATATTCTTGTTGAGGAATCCCTGGTGACAGGTGCGACAACCGGTGGCGTTATTTTTGGTTCAATTCAATCAGGCGAAATTGTCTGGGATTCAACCTGGGTCTGTCCGGGGAATCTTTCTCACAGTGACGCAAGGTGTCTGGTAAGGGATACAAATGGAAATCTCTGGATAGGAACGTACGGAGGCGGTATTGATGTCAGTCTGGCTTCGGGAGGATTTCAGCATTACGGACAGCTTGAGGGGCTGCCGATATCACTTAAGATCAACTGTATTCTTCCCGATACGACCGTATGGGTTGGTACCACTGCCGGGCTGTGCAGCAAGGAACTTGGATATTTTGATGTCTGGACTGAATTCACAACTGATGGCGGATTACCTTCAGATATAATAAACTGTGTTGCCAGCGTTGATTCCGGACTCTTTGTCGGAACTTCAAACGGCCTTGTCATGCTTCGAGCTGGCGAGTATCCCGGACAATCCGATTCCTGGCTGGAGTTTTCTTCTGTCTCAAATCTTATAGTGCTGGATATTGAAGTTGCGGGTGATACCGTATGGGCTGCTTCAACGGAAGATCTTTATTACATGACAGCGGGTCAGGATTGGCAGAGGGACGTCTCATATCCAGGCAGCTATCCCGTATCTCTTGCATCGGCGAACGGACTTCTTGCGGTAGGGGATAAGGGTAATGTTGCAGTATTCGACGGATCGCAGTGGATCTCCGGATCGGGTAGTCTTGGAATTCAGGTTGTTCAGACAATCAGCTGGATTTCTGGTGACAGTCTGGTTATAGGACAGTACTCGGATTATGCAGTGAACAGAGCATCCGGTAACGGAGTGGCAATAGGAACCATAGACTCCTGGACTTCTTCATGGCCTCAGGGTACTCCATCCAACGATCTTTATGCGGTTGATGTGGATTCGAGAGACGATGTATGGGTTACAAGCAACAGAAGGGGTGCTGCAGTTTACAGTGAATACGGATGGGTTGAGTTTATAAACGAACTGCCTAATGCAAATCAGGTTTTTGCCTGCCTTGCAGACAATTCCGGAGGTGTATTCATTGCTCCCTGGCATTTCGGAGTCACCTGGCTTGACTGGAAGGGAACACCGGAAAAAAGTGACGACGTCGTACTGAATATGAATGTAGAGAACAGCGGACTGCTGAACAACCAGATAACGGAGATGGCTATTTCGGAATCAGGTGAAATATGGTTCGCCCAGGAGGCTTACTGGCAGACCGAGGCTGAACCCAGTGGTATCTGCCGCCTTTCCTGGACTCCCGGCCAGGAGGAAACTGCATCCTGGAAGACATTTGATCCTTCCGATGGACTTCTCTCCGGAAACGTAAGATCGGTAGAAGCAACATCTTCACCCCTGATTGCCTGGATGGGAACAGAAGAAGGCCTCGTAAAAGGGAATATCCAGACAGGGCAGGTCCTGTTTTCCGCGGGAGGAGGTCTTCCTTCGGAAGATGTTCAAGCCCTTGCACTCTCAAGAGATGGCAGGCTTTATATAGGCACAACGGGAGGACTTGTGCTTCTGAGAACTGATAACGAGACCATTTCGGAAGTCGATCAGATCACCGGCAATACATCCATGCTCTGTTTCGATAACTTGTCCTGCCTTTGGGCGGCATCGGGTGAGGGTTTGTACAGGATTTATCCCGATGGGACAATTGAGGAGTACAATGTTCTTAACTCACCTCTTCAATCCCTTAATATTAGAAATGCTGTCTGTGACTCAGATAATGGATTTCTTTACATTGTAACAGATCACGGTTTGTGGAAACTTACTCTTGAACAGGGAATGGACGGCATCCTTGAAACTGCCTCTATTTACCCCAATCCGTTCGTATCCGGGGATGGACAGGTACTCGGCGTAGCGAGACTGCCGGACGAAGAATTCGATATCAGTCTGTTTGACCTGACGGGAGGACTTGTTTATGAGTCGCTGTCACAGCACAGAGACACATTCTCGTGGGATGGGTATGATCTTGAAGGAAATCCTGTGACATCCGGGACCTATATGGTCCGGATAACACAGAGCGGGAATGACAGATTCCTGAAACTGGCCATTGTACGATAAACCGGAAGAGGAGAACATATGAAAGGCGTAGTGCTGGCCGGCGGGCTTGGTACGCGGCTGCGGCCTTTGACAAGTATTACCAACAAGCATCTTCTGCCTGTTTACGATCAGCCGATGATCTTCTATCCGCTGCAGAAACTTGCTGAAGCCGGGATAAAGGATGTTATGCTGGTTACGGGAGGAAACAGCGCTGGTGATTTTCTGAGGCTTCTGGGGGATGGGTCGAAGTTCGGGTTAAATACACTTAACTATGCATATCAGGTAAACGAGGGGGGAATCGCCGAAGCAATAGGCCTTACAAAAACCTTTGTAGGGGGCGATAAATTCGTCGTGATCCTGGGTGACAATATTCTTGAAGATTCCCTTGCCGAGAAAGTAGCTGCATTTAAAAACCAGGAAAACGGAGCAAGAATTCTCCTTAAAAAGGTTAGCAATCCCAGTGATTACGGAGTTGCGGAACTGGAAGGCAACAGAGTTGTCTCGATCGAAGAGAAACCCGAGAGGCCCAGGAGCAGTTATGCGGTGATAGGTGTTTACATGTTCGATAGTTTCGCGTTTGAGATTATCGACAGCCTTGAACCATCTGCAAGGGGCGAACTTGAGGTTACAGATATCAATAATGCATATCTGAAGGAAAACAAACTTCATGCTGATATAATTGATGGATGGTGGGCCGATTCCGGGTGCAGTATAGACGGCCTGCTGCAGGCGGGGATCATGGCAAAAAGCCTTCGGAGGGAACATACTGTATGAAATTACTGGTTACGGGTGGAGCCGGTTTTATAGGGAGCAACTTTACCAGATTGGCACTTAAGACTAAGTCTGACTGGGAAGTAACCGTTCTTGATAAACTGACGTACGCAGGCAGACGAGAGAACCTGGAAGATCTTGATGATGAACCACGTTTCGAATTTATCCACGGAGACATCTGCGATGAAAAAGCGGCCTTATGTGCGATGGAAGGGTGTGACACGGTGGTTAATTTTGCTGCGGAAACCCACGTTGACAGATCCATTGATGATTCCTCCTCTTTCGTCAGAACGGATATAGAAGGCGTAAGAGTTCTTCTTGAAGCCTTCAGAAGAGAAGACAGACATCTCTTCCTGCAGATTTCAACGGATGAGGTGTACGGGAGTGTGGAAAAAGGCAGATCCAATGAAACGGACCAGCTTGCCCCCAGAAGCCCGTACGCGGCATCGAAGGCCGGAGGCGAACTTCTGGCAATGAGCTACTGGATCACTTATGGAGTTCCTGTAACCGTTACCAGGGCTTCAAATAACTATGGCCCCTTCCAATATCCCGAAAAGCTTATTCCGCTGTTCATAACCAACGCCATGAACGGCGAGCCTCTACCTGTTTACGGAGACGGGCTTAACAAAAGGGACTGGCTGTTCGTTGAGGATCACTGCAATGCCCTGCTCAAGGTTATCGAGAAATCTGAGCCGGGCAGGATATACAATATCGGCGCAGGGCAGGAATACACCAATCGGGAGGTTACTTCTTCAATTCTTGAGGTAACTGGTACCGACAGGGAGCTTGTAAGGTATATTGAAGACCGTCCCGGCCACGACAGGCGGTACGCACTGAATGTCGATCTTATCGAAAATGAGATTGGCTGGAAGGCTGAAACCGGATTCGATGAAGGTATAAGGAAGACTGCGGACTGGTATATTGAAAACCGTGCATGGTGGCAGAGTATAAAGTCCGGTGAATTCAGGGAATATTACCGGTCCATGTATGCAGACAGATTAAAGAACTCCAGGGGGAGCATATGAGAATTCTGGTAACCGGCGGTGCGGGTTTTATCGGCAGCCATCTTTGCGAAAGACTTCTGACGGACGGGCACGAAGTTCTGGCCATGGACAATCTGCTTACGGGAACAACTGACAATATCGCGCATTTGGCAGGCAGGGATGATTTTTCTTTCATACATCATGATGTAACTAACTATATTTTTGTAAATGGAAAGCTCGATTTTATCTTTCATCTTGCTTCTCCTGCAAGCCCTGCGGACTATCTCGCCTACCCTATCCAAACCCTGAAGGTAGGTTCTCTCGGCACACATAAAACCCTTGGTCTGGCACTTGTCAAGGAAGCAGGTTTCGTTCTTGCTTCGACAAGCGAGATATACGGAGATCCTCTCGTTCATCCCCAGTCAGAAGATTACTGGGGAAACGTGAACCCGGTTGGACCGAGAGGTGTTTACGATGAAGCCAAAAGATTTGCTGAAGCCATAACTTATGCATACAGAAGGTTTCACGGTTTGAACACAAAGGTTGCCCGAATCTTTAATACTTATGGGCCACGAATGAGAGCGGACGACGGACGAGTAGTCCCGGCCTTTATTTCACAGGCGCTTTCCGGCAGGAACCTTACAGTTTTTGGCGATGGTAGCCAGACACGGAGTTTCTGTTATGTTTCGGATACGGTTGATGGCCTTGTGCGTTTAATGGAATCGGATTTTCCAGGTCCAGTTAACATCGGTAACCCCGATGAGATGACAATTTCGGATTTCTCGGAATTTGTACTGGGACGAATTGATTCGCGAAGCTCCATAGTCCGCATGGAATTACCTGAGGATGACCCGAAGGTAAGAAAGCCGGATATTTCCCTGGCCATGGAAAAACTGGGATGGAAACCGGTCGTGGGGTTGGAGGAAGGTATGGATAGAACCATTGATTATTTCAGAGAAAAAAAGCATTGATGATATTACAGCTGTGAAAAATGATTCTGGCGGCTGGCTTTCGGTGGAAACAGGTACGTTATGCTGATATTTATGATAGTTCTTGGAAGTGTATCCCTGCCTTTTTCTTCACAGGAGGGGATACAGAATCCCGATTTGTCTGTTCATGAACTGGCGGACAGGAGTACTTACGTACTTGGGCCCGGAGACATTGTAACTGTTGTAGTAGAAGGCGGATCAAGCCAGATTCTAACGAGTGCGGGTGTTTCCCCCTGGATAGAATGTACAGTAGGGGGAGACGGTTATCTCTCAGTACCAGGAATCGGCGCTGTCAGCGTGGATGGACTGACAATTGATGAGGGTCAGCAATCTCTTCAGAGAATAGCATCAGGTTATTATCCCTCAATCCGTGTTACCCTTTCCCTCCTTGAACCCAGGATGCTTCGGGCCAGCGTTGGTGGTATGGTGAATCAACCTGGTACATTTGTGCTGACAGCTCTTGACAGAGTGTCTGATGCTGTTCTGATTGCAGGCGGGATATCAACCTACGGGTCCCGCAGAGGAACAGTGTATACAGATAACGGAGATATACTTGATGTGGATCTTAATATCCGACCGGGAAGCGTTTCTTACGTTTCCGACCCGTTTCTTACCAACAACGCCGGAATTATTATCGATGTTTGTGAGAATCCTGTCTACCTTCTCAGTACCGGGAATGCACTTGAAACCCGTGAACTGCAGCCGGGGGAAAATTTAGAATCTCTGATGGCCAGAATGGGTGGAGTGACAGGTAATATCGACCTCCTCAGCAGCAGTATAATCAGGGATGAAACCATGATAAATGTTTGGAATCAGGAAGCAGGTTTCACCGATACAGAGCTTTTACCCGGGGATACAATAGTATTTGTCTCGTTCAGAGAATCAATCACTGTAGGAGGGGCAGTCAGTATTCCAGGACTGATACCCTACAGTCCGGAAAACACGGTTCTGGATTATATTATTACCGCTGGTGGTTTTGAGAGTGAGGCCAGCAGCAGAATTACCGTCCAGAGAAACGGCCGGGAAGCTAAACTTGAAGGAGATGTTGAAAATGCTCATCTTCTGCCCGGAGATATTGTAAACGTAGAGTATAGCTGGTTCAACAGGAACGCGGCTATGATTTCGCTGATAACTTCGGCAATTTCAATTGGTTTAACAATTTATGCGATCAGTAACTAGAATGCAGTCATGAAAAAAAATATAGAAAGCTCCTTTGCCGGGAAATGGATAAGCTCCATTGTGTCGAACATACGCAGAATTGCGATACTCTGTTTTGTAGTTGCTCTTGTTGCTTCTGCCTGGGCACTGACCAGAAAACAGCTCTGGACAGCCTCTGCAATTGCTGTTGTTCCAGGCGGCCAGCAGTCATCCGCGGGTCTTTCCGGAATTGGCGGGCTGGCGGGCGATCTGGTATCCGATCAGCTGACCGGTCTTGGAAGCATGATGAGTATTGGGGGAACAACTGCCCTGGATATGAATCTTGTTTTCCAGGTTCTCACCTCCAGGACGGTTTTTGAACGAGTAATATTCAAACATCATCTTCTGGCGGGTTTTAAAGTTCCCACGATGGATGATGCCTTGGGGGTATTTAGGAAGAGTGCTTCCATTTCCCTTACTCCCGAAGGCTTCTTCGTGGTATCAATGGAAACTGACAGCAGGGAAAAAGCTGCTGCACTGGTAAACGATATCATCGAATTTGCCAATCTGGAGCTTTCAACGATAATCACCAGCAGGGCCAGGAGAAGCAGGCTGGTTGCCGAAGAGCTTTTTGTGGCAGCTGAGGAATCTCTTCTCATCGCTCAGAACAGAATGGAACAGTTCCGCGAGGAAACCGGACTGCTGTTTCCGGAACAGCAGGGCATTCAATCCATGGAATTGCTGGGTTCCCTTGAAACACAACTGCTTCTTGCTGAAGCTGAATTTGCCGGAATCAGCGGGACAATGTCATCATCCAGTGCGACCTATTCTGAGATAGCCAGGAGGGTAGCATCACTCAGAAGCAGCATGATGGACAGGGCTGCAGGTGACAGCCTCAGTTACTTCCCCGGGTTGGACAGCATGCCTTACATGCTCAAGGAGTACGAGAACATTTCCATAAATCTCGAGACCAGACGGGCGATCTATCTGATGCTGAGGCAGGAACTCGAATCCCTTAAACTCGAGGAAGCGAAAGACAGCCCCACGATAGAGGTTCTGGTACCAGCGGTTCCGTCTGCCCTGAGATCCTATCCTAAACGCGGAAAAATGGTGATAAAGTACACTATAATTGTTTTCTTCCTTTCTCTTCTCTGGATTGCGGTAATTACATATGCGAAGCAGCTTCTTGATGATGAGAACACCGGTCCATTCTGGAAAAATGTAGTTAGAACCGCGGGAAGTCAGCTTTTTCTCGTACGGAAAAGGAAAACTGATAAGAGCAGTCCTTTCTAATTCTATTCTTTCATTAAAAGCGGGTTTATATTCAGTAGGTATCTCTGTGCTCATCATCGAATGGAGTATATCTAAACCATGATACACAGAATATTTGATGAGAAAAAGGATTTGGAAGCCTGCCCAAGAATCGACTGGGAATACTGAGGAGTATATGAAACCGTATGTATCCGGCAAAGGTACTGTATAATGCTGACAGGAATACATCTTCTTCTAACTTACATGTGCAATTTAAAATGTGACCATTGTTTTGTATACAGCGGCCCGGATGCCAGGGGTACTTTCACTTTGAAGCAAATACGGACAGTTCTTGATGAAGCAACTAAGATTGGTACAATAAAATGGATATACTTTGAAGGTGGTGAGCCATTCTTGTTCTACCCTCTAATGCTTGAAGGAATCAAAATTGCCCGTAGAATGGGGTTCAAAGTAGGTGTTGTAACTAATGCGTATTACGCAACATCTGAGGAAGACGCAGAACTTTGGCTCACCCCTCTCTGTGAATCAGGAATATCTGATCTAAGTATAAGTGACGATTCATTCCACTATGAAGAGGAGAAAGATAACCTTCCTAAACGAGCTTTAGTTGCGGCAAAAAGATTAGGTATACCTGTCAATTCGATTTGCATTGAGAAGTCTACAGTTGAAGCAGATAAGAAGCAGAATAAAGGATCATCAGTTTATGGTGGTGGTGCTATGTATAGAGGGAGGGCAGTTGAAAAGCTGGTTGAAGGGCTTCCGCAAAGAAGGTGGGAAGAATTCACAGAATGTCCGTATGAAGATTTGAAAGAACCAGAGAGAATTCATCTCGATCCATATGGTAACGTCCACCTCTGTCAGGGGTTGAGTATAGGTAATATGTGGGAAACCTCTCTATCAATGCTGGTTAAGAACTATAATGCTGATTCACATCCGATATGTGGACCTTTGATTAGAGGAGGACCTGCTCTTTTAGCAAAAAAATATAATGTTGAACATGAAGATAATTATGTTGACGAATGTCATTTCTGTTATCTTGTTCGCCTGGCCCTTTTAAATAAATTCCCAGAGTATCTTGCACCAAGACAAATCTATGGATTGGAATAGATATCGGCAACTTCATATAACAAAGTATATTTGTCTTGTACCTTCGTCACTTCGCCCCAAGTCTGAGAATACTTTTCACTGATGAATTTGTATTACAAAGCATTTTCCTGCAGTACCTCACAGAAATCAGTTAATTTTTTCGAGCATTTCCGATGTCAGCTTCCTGTAGATACGGAAACGCAGTCCACCCAAGTGTTTGCCTCCGTACCATCTGGCAACAGCGACAAGAGTGTTTTCGGCAGAGGATTTCCGCAGGACATCCAGGATAGCATTTCCCGCACCGCTCTCGCCCCCGTCACCCTTCATATCGTCAATTCTATTATTTCGCACGATGCGGCAGGCCCAGCTCACATGACTGGCCTTTCGCATACGGCAGTAACGAATCAGCTCTTCAATGGCTTTCGCAGTATCCTGCTCCGGTTCCAGCCGGACACCCCCGGCAACGAATCTGCAGGCACCGGCCCTGATTTTCGAACCCTTTATCGGTGTTGCCAGTGTGTACGTCCCTATCTTCTGAAGAAGTACCGGTAAAAAGCGTTATCTGATATTTTCCTGACAAAGCGAACAAGCACTGAGATGATGATCCAGGTGAAAGCTATCCTGGCGAAGAGAACACCTGAAATATTTCCACCAAGGGACATCATCAGAAGAGTATCCTCAACAATAGCATGTGAGAGCCCCATGAGGGACATGGAGAAGAAAACATCCCTGTTGGAAAGCTTTCCCGAGTTCATATCCCGGATAATCAGCCCTCCTCCGTAGGAGATGCCCAGGACCATGCCGAGTATTGTAACGGTGGAAGCTGATTTTCCGATACCCATCGAAGTAAGTACAGGTTCAAAAATCCTGTTCATGAGACTGGTTATGCCGAGTCTGTCCAGAATTTTCATAAGCATGATAAGCACAAGTACTATCAGGAATATGGTTATGAGATTCTGAAGCTGTGAAAGACCCCACGAACCAAGGCTGTCACTGCCGGGTGACGCTTCCCACAGTATCCGTCCTTCCTCCTGAAGGAAACCTCCCACAGAGTAAGCAGTGTTAAGCAAGAATCCTAAAAGGAGTGCGCAAAGGAGCCTGAAAGGAACCATGAAACGTACCCTAACTCCGGTTTTTCTTGCAATGGTTGTTTCAACCGGCATGGAGTGAGCGACGAGGATCATGCAGGCTATGACCGTTATCTGAGCTGTTGACATGTGGAGGCCGGGGGCGATTGAGGCGAAAACCACAATCCCGCCGTACATATTGGTTATCACGGCGGTCGCCCATACCAGCCCCATTTCGCCGGGCAGGCCCACCAGGTTCATTACAGGGGAGAAGGCAGCTGCGATATACTTGACCAGGCCAAGCTCACTCAGGATTTTAACAGCGATGACAACCGGCACCATTATCCGGAAAAGGATGATACTTACCCCGCCCGCCTCCCTGATCTGTTTCCATGCTGTTGGCAGTATTGACAAAGCCTGTCCTTTCATGTTCTACGGAAGATAAACATTTTTCGTATAATCCGGATAGCTGAAGCAAAGATGATTCTGTTTTGTTTTTGATCGGAGTTAGAGGAATTGATTAAGAGACTGTTCGAACTGTTCCATGAAAACGGGGAAGAACTTTATCTGGTGGGAGGTTACGTAAGGGACCGGCTGCTGGGCAGCGAAAACGGAGATTACGATTTTGCGACAAGCGCCAGGCCGGAAGTAACAAAGAATATTCTTGAATCGGGAGGCTTCAGGGCTATTCCCATCGGAATGGAATTCGGTACAGTCGCAACAGTTATAAATAATGATACAGGCCCTGTAGAGATTCAGATAACTACTTACAGGTGCAAAGAGAGGTATCGAAAAGGATCCCGTCATCCTGAGGTTGTATTCGGTAAAATTCTTGAAGAGGACCTTGTAAGGCGGGATTTCACCATAAACGCCATGGCCATGGATGAGAACGGCAACATTGTTGATCCTCTGGGGGGTCGGAGAGATCTGAAGAATGAAGTCATCAGGACTCCACTGAACCCTGAAGAGACCTTCAGCGAAGATCCCCTTCGGATGCTCAGGGCGTTCCGCTTTGCCTGCCGACTTGGTTTTTCAATAGAGAATAAAACCCTTGAGGCAATAAGAATGAACCATTCAGCGATTCTGGATATATCCCGGGAACGCTGGAAAATGGAAATGGATTCACTGCTTGCAGCCGAAGACGGCAATAAGGTCTCCAGAGTTCTGAAGTTAATGAGGGAAACGGGAATTCTTCAGGATATGATCCCGCAGTTTACAATAATGTTCACTCTGAATGGAGTATCTCAGGGCAAAGCTCATTATGGAGATATCTGGGAGCATACACTCGATGTGGTGAAGAATACTTCAGGGAACAATCGATGTATTCGGTGGGCTGCACTTCTGCATGACATAGGAAAACCTATGTGCAGAACCGTTGATGAAGATGGGAATACACATTTCTACGGTCACGAGAAGATAGGCTTTGATTATGCGAATAAAACTGCCGAGCGGTTCAGGTTTTCAAAAAAGGAAAGGAAGTGTGTATCTTTCCTGGTGAAGAATCATATGAGACCGGTTCTTTACTCCAACGAATGGTCCGACAGAGCTGTAAGAAAACTTGCCAGTGAATCCGGAGAATACCTGGATATTCTGCTTGATCTTGCTTCGGCGGATATAGCTGCCCATGCTGAACCCTGCGCTTCGGAAGGAGCTGCGAGGATGGCTGAACTTCGGGAGAGGCTGCTCAGGCTTGTGCCCGATACCCGAAGGAGGATACTTCCCGTAGATCTTGGAGAGATTCTAATGAAAAGGGCAAGCGGGGATTCATTTCCTGAAATTGGAATAATCCTCAGTAATCTTGAAGAATTGATTCACCAGGGAATCCTCCCGAAAATGGCGCTCCCACAGATCTATCTTGATTACCTTGCAGAACATCCGGAGCTGAAACAGAAACAGGATATCTGAACTCTCACAACCTCATCCATTTTCGTGTTGCTTGACAAATTTAGTTTTTTTATTATTACTGACTGAATGGTCAGTCAATCAGAAAAGAGTGAATTATGAGTACAAGAGACAACATACTGGATGCCGCCGAAGACGTTTTTGTTGACAGGGGATTCTCAGGTTCCTCAATGAAAAGCATCGCTGAAAAGGCTCAAGTGGCAAAGAGCCTTCTTTATCACTACTTTGCATCCAAAAGGGAACTGTGGGACGAAGTCATTCATAGAAGGATATCTCAGGCGAGCCTTCCGGAGAGGATGATAGAAATGGTATCATCAATTCTATCCGATGGCCTGGAGGCGGTAAGGAAAAAGAAGAATCATACCACCTATTTTGAGTTTCTCAGGAGTAACCCCCAGTTCGTGAGAATGCTGGCATGGTTGAACGCCGAGCAGTCTCTATGGATCTGCCCTCCCACCGAAGTGAGAAATGAAGTCATTAAAAAGCTTAAGGAGCTGCAGGAAAAAGGAATATTCAGAGATGACATAGACCCCGGAATGTTCGTTGTATGTTTCATGTCCATCTGCGAGATGTGGTTCATGTCCCGGAACAGGATTTCCGTATGGTTCGACGAGGACATGAGTAGGAATGAAATAAACGAGAAATTCATAGACGCAGTCGGAAAAATTCTCATCGATGGAATGGCAGGAGATAAATGAAAAGGAATGCCTGTCTGCTTTTGCCAGTTATCTTGCTGCTGCTATCATGCGGCCAGCCGGAAGAAATTGTCGAAAAGCCTATTCCAGTCACGGTAATTGTGCCGGAATTGCAGGTAATAAGCTCCACGGTTGTGGCTGCCTGCAGACTCGAATCGAGCAGCGAAGCGATAATTACCGCTTTACATCCAGGAAGAATACTGGAAGTTGTCGTAAATGAAGGTGATGAAGTCCGGGAGGGAGATGTTCTTGTTGAGCTTTCCACCGATCAGCAGTACAGCAGCGCTGTTTCAGCTTCATCAGCACAGCTTACGGCCGCCAGAACATTGGCATCGAACGCCGGAGATGATCTTCTGAGGGCTGAGAGGCTAAGGGCGGACGGGGCTATAAGCGAAAGTGAATACGAAATGGCCGTGTCCGTATCGGCTGCTTCCGAAGCAACGGTAAGACAGGCTCTTGCAGTGTACGAAAACGCAAGGAGCATGGAGGAAAGCGGAAAGATCCTTGCCCCTTTCAGCGGTACAGTCACCAGAGTCTGGGCAAGGGAAGGGCAAATTGCATCGGGACCACTTGCTTCAATTGCGGATAGCGGAATAATGAAATCCGAACTGCTTATCGCAGGACGTCATCTTAAATATCTGACCGAAGGGTTGCCTCTTGTCTTTTCCACTTCGCACTATCCCGGAGTGCTTTTTCACGGAGAGGTAATATCCTTCTCATCCTCTGTTGATCCGGTATCGGGGCTGGTTTCCGTCATTGTCCAGCTTCATGAGGGTTCGGGCAGGCTTCGTTCGGGGATGACCGGTACAGCGACCATTGGGCTTGAAACCTCTGAGAATACGGTGGTTCTTCCCCTTCTGGTGCTGCTTCATGAAGATGAATCCTCATGGGAAGTGGCACTTGTTCGTAACAGCGAAGCTGAAATCGTCCCGGTAAAGATCGGAATCGTAAACGGAACGGATTTCGAAATAACTCAGGGTATTGAGCCTGGAGACTCGGTCATTTTTCTCGGTCATCATCTTGTTGCTGATGGTTCGCCGGTAAAGGTCGTGCGATAATGAGCCTTCCCGGACTTGTCGTTAAACGGAGAATAACCTTCCTGATGATCTTCATTCTCATGGCAGGCGCCGGCCTCTTCGCTGTAACGCAGCTTGGCATCGATTACTTTCCCAAGGTGGACCTTGGCCGGATAGCTGTCATTACTATGCTTCCCGGTGCTGGACCTTCCGAAGTCGAAGGGTTGATAACCGAGGTAATTGAAGTCGCAGTTTCAGGGGTCGAGGGAATTGAAACGGTCGTTTCCACGTCAAAAAACGGTGTAAGCCTTATTACACTGGAACTTATGAACAGTGCCGATATTGACCAGGCTGAAGTGGATGTAAGGGACGCTGTTGACAGAGTGAAAGATCAGCTTCCGGAAAGTTCAAGCGATCCGGTGATAATGGCGATGGAATCAAGCATGAAGCCATTGATCATGGTAACTTTCAGCAGTGATATGATGACTGGAACTCAGCTTCGAAACCTTGTTGATGAAGAGATCTCTCCGAGGCTGGGGAGGGTAGAAGGTATAGCTTCCGTTGATATCAGCGGCGGGCAGATCAGGCAGATAAATGTTGAAGTCGATCCGGTCCTGCTTGCAGAATTGGAAATGCCGATTTCTCAGCTATACGGTGCTCTCAGCGCTATAGGAGTCGATCAACCCGGTGGTGCTATAGAGGATGGGGACATGGAATTCTCCGTCAGTGTAAAATCCGGGTTCGATGATCTCAGCAGTATCAGGGAACTCGTGATAGGTGTACACGAGGGAAGACCGGTAAGGCTTGAAGAAGTGGCTCACGTTGTTGACGGTCATGCCGAACAGACAGACTTCACCCATCTTGATCAGGGCGAGGCGATACTGCTTGTTTTCAGAAAAAGCTCGGATGCTAACACAGTTAATACATGCAGCAGGCTTGAATCGGCAATAGAGGAACTTTCGGAGGACTATGCAGGTACTCTGGAAACCGAGATAATTTACAACCAGGAGCGTTTCATAACGGGGTCCATGAAGGATCTCATGCTGACTGCGGTTCAGGCGGTTATTCTTGCCGCGGCGGTACTTACATTCTTCCTGGGTTCGGTATCCAACGCGGGGATAGTCAGCCTTTCAATGCCACTTTCATTTGTGGCAACATTTGCTGTGATGTACCTGCTGGGAGTGAGCCTTAATATCATGTCCCTCGCCGGGTTGAGCATTTCAATCGGCATGATTGTGGATAACTCGGTTGTTGTGCTTGAGAACATTCACAGGTGGCGAAGGGAAGGCGAAGACCGGGCAAAGGCGGCAGAACACGGTGCGGCACAGGTTGGGATGGCGGTAACCGCGTCAACGCTTACAACCGTGGCTGTTTTCATCCCGATGCTGTTTGTACCCGGGATGACGGGACAGATATTCAGGGATCTGAGCCTGACAATTGCTGCTGCTCTCTTCATATCACTGTTCGTTTCACAGTCACTTATACCTCTGCTTGCGTCAAGATCAAAAAACCTGATCAAACCGCATTCACAGCGTTCGATTGCAACAAGGGTACAGGGATGGCTGAGCAGGCTTGAGGAGAGGTATTCCAGAGCTATAGGCTGGTTGACCGAACATTCGAAATTCGTTTTTATTCCGGTAATACTGATTTTCATATTATCTATTTTCATGATGAGATTCATCCCGAAGACTTACCTCCCGGAACCAAAGGAGGGAGTCATTGACATCGATATAAGCCTAGCTCCCGGGACCGGTCTTGAATTCACAGACAGCCTGCTGGTGGAGATTGAAACCAGGATTTTCGAGATTCTGCAGCCGGGTGATCTTGCGAATTCCTATATGAATGTAGGCAAGCGGGAGGGCATAGGTGCTCTCTTCGGTTCTTCATCCTCATCAAACGGAGAGATAAATCTATATTTCGTTAAAGAGAGTGAACGTTCCGGAAGCATTGAATACTACGACGCAGCCATACGTGAAATGTTGGGCGAAGTTCCTGGGATCGAATACAGTCTTTCAAGCGGAATGCCTATCGGTAACGAATTCCCTGTAAGAATAGTCCTATACGGAACGGATCTTGCTGAACTTCGAAACATCGGGGAAATAGTGAAATCGGAAATGTATCGTATTCCCGGAGCGGTCGACATTTCATCCTCTCTTGGAAACCAGCTTATGCAGGTGGATTTTATACCTGATGAGAACGTGCTTTTTTTAAGAGGACAGTCTCCGGCCAGGATAGGATCGGAGGTCACCATCGGCTTGCTGGGATTGAATGCCTCAACATATACTGAAAACAGTCGGGAGTACGATGTTAACATTCGCTACGCGGAGGAAGGAAGGTCGAGCAGGGAAGCTGTATCGGGACTTATCGCATACGGCATGCCACTTGATGCATGGGGCAGCTTCCGTAACACTCTTGTTCCGGAAGAAATAGGAAGAAGGAACAGAACGAGAACTGTGGAGATTACCTGCAGGATTAACGACAGAGCCCTTGGTGAAGTGGCTGCCGATGTTGAAATCATGATGGATACACTGAATCTGGGCGGCCACAGATACGAAATAATCGGTGATATAAAAGACAGGGGAGAAGCGTTCGGAAGCATGGCGATCGCCATCGGTGTTGCGATAATCCTCGTTTACATGGTTATGGCTTCCCAGTTCGAATCACTCCTTGAACCATTTATTATCATCGTTGAAGTTCCCCTGGCACTGATCGGGGTTATCTGGACTCTGCTTCTGACCGGAAGCACTATGGGACTTACTGCACTTGTAGGATTGCTTATGCTTACAGGAATAGTGGTGAACAATGGTATTGTATTTATTGATTACGCCAACCAGCTCAGGCGTAAGGAAGGTATGTCATCCAGGGAAGCTATTGTCATAGCCGGAAGAAAAAGGATGCGCCCCATTCTCATGACCGCGATAACTACGATCCTTGCACTTATGCCGCTGGCCATAGGGGCTACGGAAAGCTCCGTAATGTGGGCTCCCATGGCAAGAACCGTTGCCGGAGGCCTTGCGGTAGCCACGGTTCTGACGCTGGTCGTTCTGCCCTGCCTTTATGTGAAATTGGACAGGTGGCGTAAGGACACGGGCTAACCCTTAAGCAAACCCTGAAGTACTTGCTCGACTAGAGAGACAGTCCTATCCTCGGGGTCGCGATAGGGAATCTCGAGGGATATTTCCTGAATAAGAGCAGATGCCCGATTTTCAAGAGCATGCTCCAGAATGGATTTGATTGATACTACGGTATTTCGGGTGAATGTTCTTGCGAGGTCATATCCAAGTACGAATGCCGAAGCTAATTCAACATCATAACCTAAATTCTCTAGCTTACTTGGGAATTCTTCATGAAGAAACTCCAGACCATACCATTCCTCAGCATGCCGCAAGAAGTACGCGAGGTCGTGCGCATCCTCTGAATCTTTCTGCAAGTAGTGGCGATCAGCCCATACAAGCACCTTCAATCCAAACTGCTCTGCATAGCCGGCAACACGAACCGGGAATGCCCCATTGATTATGACAACCAGGGCTGACTTATGAGCTTCTTCGAATCCAAGTACATTCATTTCGTATCGATCGTCTTTCCCCCATCGGTAAACCTTCCCTGGACCGGCAAATTCACCGAATGGAACGATATTGATGGTGGATCCACTATTGTGTACCAGGCGCTGGACTTCTCCCTCGACAGGATCGAATCGGTGCCTTTCGCACAGGTGGTTACGAAGTGAATCATACTCATCAAGTGAGTCTACACATACGCCAAGATCCAGGTCTCCCGTGGCTCGCCCAGGTCTCATTTCTGACAGATACTCGCATATGAAAACTCTTGCAGAGGCACCACATATGAACCATTCAATTTCCATGTCTTCTGCCACTTCAGTTACAGCCTTCAGGATCACTGCATATGCTTCGCAGACTCTGATAGAATTACTTCTCAAGGAACTGCTCCCTGATCATTTCCGCGACCTCAATGTTTCGAGCTCCTCCAGTCGCATGCAAGTCAGCATAGACAAGCAAAGGAGGAGCGATTCCATGAGGAGTATTGTCATCGGGTAGGGCATGCCAGAATTTATCAAGCACATTGACTTCTCCCTGGTCATCCTTCCTGAGTCTGAGCGCACGAGCAAATTCAGGGAAGTCATCTCCGATGTAGACGGTCGCAACCTCTGGATGGAGGTAGTGGGTTAATTCTTCTGCTGCCACTTCACCGCCGAGATATACATCTATAGCTTGGAAATTCTTGTTCTTCCACCACTTTGGTAATTCCGTCGTAAAACGCCTTGGATTCAGTTTCGGTCTCAGTTCAGTCGCGTACGCATCAACCCATCGATCTATTAAGACCTTCCTTCGATTCAGCACTGTGCCTTCTCGTAGTCTGCTGATGTAGCCATACTCTCGAAGGTCCGTAATAGTGTTGCCTACCGTCCCAAGTGCAACACCAGCCATTTTCGCGATCTCTCGATACGGTTGACGGATTATGTGCCGGTTACATAGAAGAACGAATAATACTCTCAGCCCAGCGTTTCTGAAGAGACGAACCCTGTCGAAGGTTGCTATGCCTCGGTCTTTGTACCCAACAATGTTGATAAATACTCCAGGATCATTTTGTACGATAAACATGTTCCCTGCAGTATCCAGAAATTGGATGTTCTGTTTCTTAAGTCTTTCAGCAATTGGAGGTGTCACATGCTTCGTGACTAGTAGAAATGGATTCGGGATACGCTCTTTCAGAATTGCGATCGCAGCGATTGTTTCTTGTCTCAGCTCATTCTTCACTAGCACATGATAAGGCTCAAGCAACTCGTCGAATTCCACGATCGCATCAATGAATGTGTCATCAACCCGCGCCTCCAATTTATACCTTACACCTTCAACAGGGATAACTCCCTTCAGGTGATCGAAGGCCTCTTTCAGGATTCTCTCCATGGTATACTTCTCAGTTCTCATATTGTTCTGCCTCTCCTCGGCGTTCAATATTTTAGCGTGTTCATTGGCGGTGAACATATGAATAAATTGAACAATGTGAAATCCTGTCAAGCGTTATGGCGTCTGATAAGGACAGGTGGCATATGAGCAGCAGAAACATGATAGATTGTTATATTGGGAGTATTTTACCAACAAAACCAACAGAACTGGAAACTGATGCATCTGAAGAAGTCCGTTCATCATGCTCCTGCCGCAGAAGACAGCTGTGGGCTGTGCTTCTCAAGAAAGTCTGGGACATCGATGCTTTGAAATGTCCGAAGTGCGGTGGAAAAATGAGCCATGCAACAAGTTGTGGAATTCTGACTCGAAGGGTTTAACCCGGAAATTGATAGTCTATAACATTGACTATGGCGAGTGGAATACAGTATCATCAGTCTAGGATGATGAATTGATCATATGAAAAATTTTATGAACCATGTTCGGAGAAAATACATGTATCGAGCAAATTCCAGTTCACCAATTATTATTGTATTGAATACGGATTTGAAATCAATCCTCAAAAAGGAAATAGTACTATGATCGACGATTCATCAACCGATTTCTATCTCGCCCATCCGGATGTGTCCACCAGAATACTGGAGGACAGAGGAGCGGTTCTGTTTAATCCTGATACAGGCCGGAAAAAGATCATCAATACCACCGGAGCATTCATCTGGGCACGCCTTGACGGTTCTCGACACCCGAAAGAGATCATCGAGGAAATGCTGGATAATTTTAGCGACGTGCCCCGCAATCAGGTTAGAGACGATCTTGTTACGTTCTTGAACAGGATGACAGATGAAGGGATTGTTTCCGTTCAACAGTCGCGGGCAGCTACCGGCGGGACTATCAGGACCTTTCCCGACGCTACTGACGGACCGGAATCGTTCGATTTGTCACTGACCGGCAGGTGTAACCTGCACTGCGCTTATTGCTTTTACAGTCAGGAAATGAAATCCCTCCATGATCTGCCGAAGGATGAGTGGCTGAGTTTTTTTAAAGAACTGCGAGACCTTGCGGTTCGGGACGTTTGTTTAAGCGGAGGAGAAGTTTTTCTCCGCCCGGATCTCTGGGAGTTGATCGACGCGTTAACTGACTGCCGAATGCGTTACAGCTTACTGACCAACGGTACTCTTGTAACCGAAGATACCCTGGCACAGTTTGAAGCCGGAAAGCGCCGTCAGCGGTTAAGCAGCATCCAGATCTCAATTGACGGGTCCTGCGCCGATGTGCACGATAGAAGTCGCGGTCAGGGCAGCTTTAAAAATGCCATCAGGGGGTTACGCCTTCTTAAAGATGCCGGTTTTCCGATTACTGTTCGGGTAACGATTAATCAGCACAATGTGGACGACCTGGACAATATCGCCAGGTTGCTCCTTGATGATATAAAGATCGCCAGTTTCGGCACCAACGATGTCATGCCCATGGGCGCCGGTTGCGATAATCAGAAAACGATTACGTTGCTCCCGCTGCAGCAGGTAAAGGCCATGAAAACACTGGCGAGGCTGGCTGATCAATACGACGGGCGAATTACCGCTAGTGCAGGTCCCCTTGCCAAGTGGCGCACTTACCAGGAAATGGAGCATGCCCGCGCTACCGGTGAGATGTCCACCCGCTGGAAAATGGGCTATTTGGCGGCCTGCGGCTGCATGTACAATAAGCTGTCCGTGCATCATAACGGCATTATTACGCCATGCAACATAATGGCCAAAATGGAGCTGGGGCGGATCAACCGGGATGTGCTGACGGATATCTGGAAAACCCAACCTCTGCTTCAGTCTCTGAAGGACAGACGCCAAATTCCCATGACCGAAGTTCCCGGCTGCGAGGATTGCGAATGGGCGCCCTTTTGTAATGGAAGTTGTCCGGGGCTGGCCTATGAACTGACCGGTGATGTCAACCAGGCCAATCCGCATGATTGCTACTACCGGTTTTTGCAGAACACCGGGGGAATGAATTTTGAGTACGATTAATATTGAGTTGCAGATAAGCGGTTCCTCGGTGCATTCCTGCAGTATAACAACGGTTTCGTGTTCCGCGACCTGTAACTGCAGTGAAATCGGATTTTAAGACACATATGGATTGGAAGACCGATAGCATAATGCCAGGAGAATTGCCAAATGATAATGTATAACGTATGTATAATACTATGAATGATAATGTGAAAATAGTAGTACCGCCGTTAAGCGTTATTTACCTGTACATTACGGGTTCGTGCAACCTTAACTGCCGCCATTGCTGGATAGACCCGGTCTTTGAAAAAGATGGCATCTCACCTGACAAATATCTCCCCTGGGCGGACATTAAGAAGATCGCTGAAGATGCCCGGGAATTGGGGCTGGGGCTAATCAAGATAACGGGAGGAGAACCGTTCCTCCACCCGGAAATGTGTGATATTCTCTATAGACTGAAGGAGATGGGGTTATCTCTGAGTATGGAGACGAACGGCACCCTTATCGGCGAGCGGGAAGCAGTGGCGCTTAAAGACAATGCTGTCAGATTCTCGGTTTCCATAGACGGGCCGACAGCCGAGATGCATGACAGCCTGCGTGGTGTTAAAGGTGCTTTTGATAGAACAATGACCGGTCTGAAACATGTGCGGCGGGAAAAGCTCGATTTTCAGATCATCTCCTGTCTTTACCGCGGCAATTCAGACCGACTGGCTGAAATGGTTGAATTTGCCCGACAGGTGGGTGCCAGTTCTCTGAAAATTAATGTCATCAACAGTATCGCCCGGTCTGATCAAATGAACAAGGCAGGTGAATTGCTGACCGTGCCGGAAGTCCTGTCGGTTTACCGTGATTTTAAGCAGGAGCTTGTTGATCTTGAGAATTTCCGCGTAATTTTTGATATTCCCCCGGCGTTCAAAAGTTTGAAAGAGATCCGGACCCACGGCTTTGGTACCTGCGGTATTCTTTACATACTGGGGGTGCTTCACAATGGTCATGCAGGGTTATGCGGAATTGGTCTGCATGTAAAAGAACTGGATTTCGGCGATCTGAAAACACTTGGAATAAAACAAATATGGGAGGAGAACGCTATTCTCAACTCCATAAGGGAAAACCTGCCCCACAGCCTGGAGGGTATCTGCGGCCGGTGCGCACTGCGATCGTACTGCCTTGGTAAATGCATTGCAAATACGTATAATATTAAGCAAAACCTTTTTGGAGCCTATGGATTCTGCCAGGACGCGTACAGCATGGGACTGTTCCCTGAGACGAGGATTGTTAATTGAAACATTCGGCAGAGGAAAACTACTCAGCGGTTAAAAACCTCACCAGCAGAGAAAATTTCTGTCTTTATATGCTTGAAGGCGGGAGTATGCGCCCCGCTTTTCATGAGGGAGATCTCCTTCTTTTGAAAAAAGTGCCGTCGGTATCACTGAAACCGGGCAATGTTATCGCCTTTTATTCACCTTGTCTCCAGAAAACTGTCATACACCGGATCATTGGATTCCGGAATACCGATACAGATCGTTTATTGCTTACCCGGGGAGACAGCTCCGGCCGTCCGGACGAACCGGTACAGCTGCAATTTGTTAAGGGACGTGTTTCCGCGCGATTGAGTAACGGCCATTTTCAGCCAGGCAAACGGTATCATGAATTATTCTGGCTTCACGCATCCCGGTGGCGCCGATCATTTCGTCGTTTAGTTAAATACCTGGCTGTTAAAATCACACAGATAGTATTTCCTGTTCTGCCAGTTCGGGTTCGAGCGCGGCTGAGAGGTCTGAAAATATTGAAAACTGCTTTTCCGGGTAAAAGAATGATTGAGGAAGAACTCCGGCCGGGCACCGGGAATCGTGTCTGGATTCATCCGCTGTTCGCGAAAACAAGGCTGAATGACAGGTTCAGAATATGACAGACTTACAGTACAGATTAAATCCGAAGATCGTTTTCCGGGAAGAGGAGGGTGAGTCCCTGCTGTTTGATCCCGATACCGGCCGGGTCAAGATTCTCAACGAAACCGGTACTCTGATCTATGAGCTGTTAACGCAGAAATTGAGCAGGGAAAAGATAGTTGATTCCATCACATCCGAATACGACAATATGAACCGTCAGGACCTGGAGCAGGATCTTGACGAATTTGCGGCTCAAATGGAGCAATCGGGCATTTTAACAGTTATTACATAAGGAGAAGATAATGACAGTCAAAAAGAAAGCATACGAAAAGCCGATGATTCAGGATCTCGGGCGGATATTGACCGGTTCAGCGCAAATGCCGATGGGCTATTGCACTTCTGGTGATTCTCCCTCCGGAGCACAGCAGGAATGTACGGGAGGAAGCGGCGTTTCGACTGCGTGCGTCGGTGGGAATTTATTCAACTATCCTCAGGATGTCTGCCAGGCCGGGGGAGTGGCAGCTGATTATTGCGGCTTCGGGGGATCTGTTGGTTGAGGTTTTGGAGCGACGCCTTAAATCGGAGAGGAATTATTGCGTTTCAGCATCCGGCTTCCATTAACAGAGACTGCAGTCTCATTGGTCATAAGGGACAGTGTATTATTCAATCCTGATTCCTCACCGCCGGTATTCAAACCTTTTGATATTGAACAGTCCGATTCGTTCAGGAAAGTGTATACAATCGACCTTGTCATGGCCGATGGAAAAACCCGGCCGACCGGTCGGCAGCTTCTGAATTATCGCGATGTTGTTAGTATCTATGAAAATGATATGCAGCTCTTTGTTGAACTGGCTGAAACTGCTTCAGATGATTGCCAGGTTCTGGCCAACATGGGCGTTTCACTCGCACTCTGTCATATACTCTGCCGGGAGAATATTTTCCTCCTTCATGCCGCCTCGATCGTCAGAAACAACCAGGGGTTTATTTTCCCAGGCCGAAGCGGCTCCGGCAAAACAACTCTTTCCAGATTGTCTATCGACGAAAACCACGTACTGTGCGATGAGCACTCCGCGGTGATGGGCAATAGTGCTTGCCGTGCGGATGAAACCGGCAGTGCCTACAGTGTTTTTCCCGGTCCCCGGTGGGCTCAGTTCACGTTTGATCCTGAATATTACAGTGAAGCAGCCTGGCGGGATGAGCCCTATCGCGCCTTCCCCCTGAAGGCCATCATTTTCCCGAGCAGGTCGGGCCTGCGCGACGACACATGGCTTGAGAGGCTCGACAAAATTGACGCAACCGTTTCATTGATTGAGCGGTTCATTGACACCTCCTTTGTAAAAGCACTGCCGGCTGAAACCCATAGAAAAGCTTTTCATTTCTTCTCGCAGCTTGCGCGAAGCATCCCCTGCTACAGCATTCATGCTAATCTTCAGACCGATTTCTGGAAGACAATCGATGAAACAGTCGGGCGGTAAGACAATGTCGGCCAGGGAAGATTTTGCCGTCGAGGAATTCGGCGGAGAAGCTTTGATAGTAAGGCTTGCAGATATGCGTTTATTCAGGGTCAACAAACATGCCCTGGTATTATTTGAGATGTTGCTGGAGTCCAACTGTAATGCTGCCGCTGCTGTAGAGACTGCTGAAAAACATAAGATGGATCTGGATCCTAAGGATATTGAATCGGTTCAGAAGATTTTGTTTTCCTCAGAAAAAGATCGAGGGAAAAGTCAGCTGTAGGCACTGGCCTGAATGGTTTACATCTCATGGTACTTGGCATAGTCCTGGAAGATGACTCTTATATTCCCGCGGTGCTCCTCCACTACAAAATCCTTTATGGATATACCATCAATATTTATGCTGCCTGATGCAGGATCACAAAGCCCCGCCAGATTTCCCAGGAGATACCGGTACTTCCCGGTGGAACCTGCAGTGTTTACCATCCACATTTCAGATAGTATTTTAACATCTGTGCGGTACTTATCTCATAGCATTTCATGATTTTTTATAGAATGCTTAAAAGGAGAATTTCATAAATGGATTACCGACTTATAATTTTCGATGCTGATGGAACACTCAGGTACTGCACGGTTGAGGGGCAGCCTTGCCCGAACAGGGCCGGTGAATGGAAGCTTTATCCGGGTGTGATCGAGACGCTCGAACGATTCAACTGGGCGCATCCCGGAGAAGAAACCGGAGTTGGCTATGGTATTGCCAGTAATCAGGGAGGCGTGGGCGTTGGCTACTTTGCTGAGAGTACTGCCATCGCACTCCTTGAGGATACATTCATTGAGGCGTTCGGTTTCAGCCCTGCTGAGGAAACTATCGAGATATGTCCTCACGTTCCGCACAGTGGATGTGGTTGCCGAAAACCTGAGCCCACGATGCTTAACCGCCTTATGAAACTTTACGGGACCTCTCCCGATCATGTTCTTTTCGTAGGTGATCGAGATGCCGACAGGAAGGCTGCTTTCAACGCCGGATGTGATTTTCAGTGGGCCAGTGAGTTCTTTGACAGAGATCCTGAATCATAATCAGGAATGGAAGTGGCTCTATGGATAAATTGTGTAGGAATACGGAAATCCCGCTTCAGAAGTAATATCCCGATGACATAAAACATACTCCTGGCCAGGAGCCGAACTCTGATAAAGGGGTAGCATCGCAGGAAAGAGGTTTTTTCCCCACTCCTTGCCTGTAACCCATATTTAGAACAATATCTTCCCGGACACTGTATTCTCCCGATAGAGAGATGTAGGCTGATGGGTCGGCAAGGTTAAAGAGGGCGCTTGCGTTGAGGTTCAGGAGCGGGCTGAGTGTCCATGAAAGGCCGGGGCACAGGTAGTGCCTTCCCAGAAGGTAGATTCCGCCGTTCGTCCATGCCGGGCCTGTGATAATGTCAGTATAATCCGCAGCATCGTCCGACCCGGAGGAATTGAAATGGTATTCAAGGTATCCATACAGAGTGGCATTAAACCAGCTCCTGTCGTAACCTGTTGAAATGCTCCAGAAAGTATCTTCATCCTCCGTTTCTTCCTCTCCGAAAAAGCTTGTGGTTACTACTGCTAATTCCATCCATCCCGTTCCCCTTCCAAGGGAACGGTTGAGGCTTCCTCCTATCATGAGATTTTTCCTGAAGCATGCTGTAATAAGGGTGGCATCCGTCCGGAACAGATAAAACCTGCCACGAAGCCAGCAGCCGCTTTCTGAGAATCGTCCGTTCTTACCAAAAACATAACCCGCGTCCAGTTCGGACATCATACCAACTGGAAAAACCGACCTTATTGCATCTACGCCTGTTCTGTATTCTGTATTCACTGTGCCGTACTGAAAGGGCGCAATAAAATCGGTTGGGCTTATGGATTTGGCAACTCCCCAGAAAATGGCCTGTCTTCCAGCTGTCAATGTTGCTATTGAGGTTCTCAGAGAGAGATTCAGCCTGTCAAGGTTCTGAAGTATGCTGAAGGATTCGTCACCGTTCCAGCCGGAAGGAAATATTCTTCTTTCAAGCTCAGCCATTCTGAATATATGTGAATCATTTCCACTGGTATTACCGCTGAGAGCAGGATTACCCGCAGTAGGAACTGGAACCCATGCTGAATTGAAATCCAATTCTCCGATTTCATGATGCAGCATCAATCTGAGTGGAACCTGGAATACGTAACGAAGGGAGGAGTCGGGAAAGGTCTGATCTGTTATTGAAAACTCCGGTTTAAGGACACCGGATATTTCGATTTCGTTGGCTGTTACTCCGTTGATCACTGACAGGATGAAAGTAAAGAATATGATCGATTTCATTCAAATTTTTCCGGGGATGTGTTTCCATCCAGCTTTCCATCCCTCAGAACAACAATCTTCTTTGCCCTCTGTATTACGATCTCATCATGGGTTGAAAACAGAAAAGTCATTCCAGTTTCCTCGTTGAGCTTTCGCATCATATCAAGAAGGGCTCCACTGGTTTTTGAATCAAGGTTCGCTGTAGGCTCATCGGCAATAACAAGGGAAGGACGGGAGACCACCGCTCTGGCCACCGCCACTCTCTGTTGCTGGCCTCCCGATAACTGAAGGGGCAGCCTTGTGGCGTATTCGGCGATTCCTACTTTTTCCAGACTGTTCATTACCCTTTTGTGGCGTTCAGCGGGAGGAATTCCCTGGAGAAGCATTATGTATTCAACATTTTCCTCTACCGTGAGTACCGGAAACAGATTGTAAGCCTGGAAAACAAAGCCTATATGATCCCTCCTGAAGTCGGAAAGCTCTCTTCCGCTCATCTCGGAAATCAGTTTTCCTGATAGCCATACTTTCCCCTCGGTGGGCGTATCGAGCCCGGCCAGAACATTGAGAAAGGTCGTTTTTCCCGAACCGGATGGTCCAATTATGGCAGTGAATTCTCCTTTTGTAAGGGTGTAGTCTATGCCCCTTACCGCATGGACAGGAACACCGGAATCATCGTAGGTTTTTACAATTCCTTCAGCGACTATTACATTGGTATCAACCATATACATCTCCGTGATCTATAAGCTTTTACGTATTGCTTCAGCCGGGTTCAGCCTGCCGGCGTGGATCCCCGGACAAATTCCTGCAGCCGTTGTAAGAATCAGAGTGAAGAGAGGATATATCCATACCCGGCTGAGCTTGAGTATTGGATATAGCGGTTTGTTAAATACAACACCTGATACATCGAACTCGCCGAAGTTTATCCCTGTTCTTGAGGTTATCCATATTATCAGCAGACCAATTATGCTTCCTGTCAGTGTACTGATCACCGCGATCCAGAAAGCCTCAAGAATAACCATGGCGTTTATTGTTCCTGCTCTGGTTCCTACAGCCTTCATAACCCCGAATTCGTACATTCTCTCAAATATTGACATGAATAGGGAATTAACTATTCCGAAAACAACAAGAGCAAAAAGAATCATGGCAGTTATTGCCATGCCCAGATCAACCATGTTGAGCATTGTGCTGACCTGTGGTGCTAGTTCCGGCCATCCGAGGGCGCTGTTTCTAAAAACAGAGAATTTACTCCAGAATCCAAGAGTGGTATCAGCCCCCATCTCCGATTCTGCGAATCTCACTGCTATTTCATGAATACTCCCCGGTATGCCGAGCATTCTGCCTGCCGTGTTCAGGTTAATAAAAGCGGAATATCGATCAAGGTCATCGCTGCCGAAACGGCATATACCTGACACAAAGAACATATTGCTCGATAGTCCGCTGTCAGCCTGGGCAGCAGTGATAACGATTACATCACCAGGGGCGGCGTTCAGATCATCCGCCAGTTTGTATCCGATAATGAGTTCGGTGCTGTCTCCGCTCAGGTAAGAACCCGAATCGATGGCAGCTTCCAGCATTGTCACTGCAGGATCGGTTTCACTGTCAACGCCGATGAGGGTGACTGGCTTCAGTTCCGTAGTTGATGTTGCCGATGCAGGGGACAGAATCCGCGGGGTGCAGGCGCTTACTGTTGAATCCTGTCCGAGCATGAATAGAACCGAATCTGGCCTCTCAACAGTAAGGTCAATCCTCTTTGTGTCCAGAAAACCGTCACGATGGATCTGGGCATCTCCCATCCAGGATTCAGTCGTTGTCTGTATCATATGCTCGCTCATGCCCTGCATAAGAGCTTCGTAAAAGATCATTGAACCAAGACCCATACCAACGGCAAGACCGGTTATCACAGTTCTCCTGCCATTCCTCCAGATGCTTCTCCAGGCGAACTTCACAAGCCTGCAGAACATGCTATACCGTCCTCAGAGATTTAGCGGCTTTAGTATGGGCAGCCTTGAGCGCCGGAAGGAAGCTTACCGTTGAAGCGGTAATGATCACGCATATGGCAGGGATCCAGTAACAGTCCGGAGATATTGAGGCGATCATCTCGCTGAAGACTGTGCCTCCGTAATTAATTGGCGGGTCAAGGACCAGACCATGTTTCGAAAGGAAAAGAAGCCCTCCTGTACTCAGTATGCTGCCGGCGATTATGCTGATAATTCCCATGATATTGGCTTCCAGGACTATCATCCTTACGATGAACCCGGGTTTAGTCCCGAGGGCTTTCATCACACCGAATTCCCGCCTCCGCTCGAGGACCATCATAAGAATTGTGTTGAGAACTCCCATTGCGGCTACAAACATTATTATGAAAATCATTACCTTAAGGCTTGATTCATCGGCCTTCATCCCGTTATAGAATTCCTTCGCGAAAGTTTTCCAGGAATCGGTTTCAACATCTCTTCCCGATAACCTTGCGGATATATCTTCCGTAAGATCATCGACTGTGCCCAGCGAATTGGTCATTACGGCCAGTTCGTGCACCTTCCCCGATAGGGCGAACATGATACGGGCATCGGCCAGCGTAATGTAACAGGTGTTTCTGTCGATATCGGCATTACCGGTGCTTACAATGCCCTGGATTACATACTTCCTGTCCGCGCTTGCGCCGTCAGCTGCCTGTGAAAGCATGATGAGGGAGTCTCCTGCTGAGGCATCAAGAATAATAGACAGTTCCTGTCCGAGTATGATCTGACCGGTGGCGTAGTAGAATGAATCCGCTGCGGAAGCTGTCAGCATCCCTCCGCTTACGATATTACTCGAGAAATCCGTGGCTGCATCCTCCATTGAAGGGTCCAATCCGATCACCGACGCTGCCGCCGAGTTGGAGAACACGTTTCCGGACTCAGCGTCACCTGACCTGACTGCAAGAAGAGCTCCGGAATAGATCCTGGGTGCCCATGTTCTGACACCGGGCAAGGAATCCAGAACAGCTCCAATTGACTGGTAATCGCTGATCGTTGAATAGATGGATGGATCTTCGAGATAGCCGCTGTGGTGTATCTGGATCTGACCAGTCCTGCCGTTCGTGAAGAACATGATAATGCTGCCATACGAGCCGTTCATCCACCCGATGGAAATGGAGGAGAGGAAAAAACCGCCGGTCATGGTCAGAAGAGTTAAAATCGTTCTTCTTTTCTGCCGGAACACGTTCCGCCAGGCCAGTTTTAAAAGCATATCACCGGGACTGAAGGTTTCTGAGGGAAAAGATATTTTCGTCCACACCCTGGTTGAATTCAGCGTTAGACCAGGTTATGGTTGTGCTCTGATCTTCATTATAAGCGGGGATTACCTGCATCTGCGAAGGTATTGTTCTGCAGCCCATTTCCTGTACATCGGAGTAGGTGACAGTTTTAATCAGGCTGTCGTGACTGTCGAAGTACTTTTCCCAGAGGGGAATTGTGTCAGAAATACTGACTGCGCAGACGATGCTGGACCATACCACTGCGGTGGATGATTTCGGAACCAGTCTGACGTATACAACCCCCTCCGCAGTATCACCTGTAAGATCAGTATCGGTTGTGTACGAGTAAGTGTAATCCTCCGCGTAGGTGATTTCTCTGACTATATCGTTATTAGTGATGTCCGAACCCATCCACGAGCCTGCCATCATCGAGGGTGGTACTCTGACTGTGCTGTTGGTATTAGGAAGGTAATTCCACATTTCGGTACCGATTCTGAGGGTTGCCATTCCGGCTTCCCTTACGGGGGATAGTACCCTGATGAAGGTATTGTCCGTTCCATGGGACCAGGCATTCATTGTAAGTGTTCGTTCCCAGTGTTCCGTTACGATGTGCATCGACATCTCAGTGTAACTGTCGTCGCTTCTGTAAAGCCGGTCCAGAGAATGTACAAGGTCGTCTATATCAGGCTGGGAACAGGCTGTGGAAATGAAACCGGGAATGCATATCATGGTAAAGATTATTGTCAGATATTTCATTCTTCTCACCGTTCAGGCGCAAGTCCACTGAAAAGAACCTCAAGCATTTTCTCAAGGGATTCCATTAACTGTTCTGAAGTTCTTTTCTCATCCGCTGCATACCACATGAGCGCGGTACTGACTGTTCCATATATCACCATTGACGCATGTTCGATATCCGCATCGGAAGTAAGCATATGGTTTTCTTTCAATTCCAGCAGCACTCTGTTAAGTCCGTTTAAAAGAGTCAGATCCCGCCTGATAAGGCCGTTGCTCAATGTAGTATCAATGCTCCATGCTTCTCTCATCAATTCGCGAATAAGCCGTTTCGGATACATTGACAGACTTTCCATAAAAGTATCTACATATTGCAACACACCTTCAATTCCCGTGCAGGATTCAGGGAGCTGAAATTTCTCGTACAGAGCCTCTGATGTATCATCGGCGGTAATGGCCAGAATTATTGCGCTTTTCGATTCGAAATAATTATATACCGTCCCCACTGCGACCTCAGCCTTCTCTGCTATAGCTTCTATTGTTGTTCCATCGAAGCCTCGGCTGAAGAACATGTTCCTTGCCGCTTTCAGTATAGATTTTCGCGAGCGATCCTTTTTGATTTCTCTCAGTCCCATGAACAACCCCCCAAAATGAATATATTCATAAATATAATATATTCACGAAATGTCAATCCTGCTTTAAGAATCCGGCATTAACCAGCAACAATTTAACTGAAGGAATCTGCTAATTTCTATTGCGCCATAATTGAATCAAGGAATTTCCCAACACGCTTCATTATGAGTTTTCCATCGAAGACCTTCGCTATACCTTCAAAATCCGAAGTATGTTTAAGAGTATTATTCTGCCAATCGGAGAGAATCTGACGGATGACTCTGGCGATACTCATTGTATCAGGCTCAGCTGTGTAACCCGCGTGGAAGTTTTTCACATAACCTGTCATGGTGCCTTCAGGCGCTACAGCGAAAATCGGCTTGCCGGATCTCAGGTATTCCGCGGTTTTTGATGAGTTCTTAACTTCACTTCCCCGAAGCGGTGAAAGGCATGCCAGCAATACATCAGATTCGATCTGATACTTCATTACATCGGAGAATGGCACAACACCTTTCATTATCAGATTGCTGCTGATGCCGTACTCTTCAGGAAGGTGTCTGAATCTGGGGGCAAGACTTCCAATAAGCTGAAGCTTCAGAGGAGCATCAGGCCAGTCTTTCAGAAAATTTCTGAGCCCGGCAAAAATGTACTTCGGACTATGTTCCCCCCAGAAATTCCCTGTGAATGTTAAGAGCAAATAATCCCTGTCTGTATAATCGTTGCTCTCGGGAATTACTGTTTCAGGATCGTATCCATTGTCAAGCGTTTCGACAGGGGGGCAGTTATTACCGTATTCTTTGCGGAAATAGTTCCCCGATTCGGGTGTTGACGCCAGAATCCCATCAGCATGCTTTACTATGAGACCTTCCAATGCTTTTTCAAGGTGAAAGTTGAATTTACTGTCCCAGATAGAGTTGGAATCATAGATCCATAGGTCGCCGAAATAAGCTACATGAGGAATGCCAGCCAATCTGCTGAGAATCCGGGCAAGGATGTGTGTTGAATGATGCGGGCCATGCGAGATAATAAGATCAGCCTGTTCTCGTTCTATCAATGCGGCTCCGGCAGGAATGAGAGTCGGTAGCCAGGTAATAACTCTGTCCGGTATGAGAAGGTAGTTGTGAATAAGGCGCTTAAAAAATCCTTTGTTTTCCGATATCCGGGTATCTGCAATTGGCTGTGCTTTCCCCTTTCCTCCCCTTAGACGTGACAGGATCTGCATGGGATCGGGGTGGATTACCTTTGTGACTTTTAGGTTATCGGGGAGCCTGTCCCGCAAAGACGGATCCATCGGCATTATACCGCTCGGATTGCTTGCTGTAAGAGGAAGCACTTCCCATCCGGAGGAAGGCAGGTATTTGACCATGTTCATTATTACTGGCGTAGCTCCGCTTGTCTGCGGCGGGAATGTATATGTCAGAAGAACTACCTTGCGCATTTTTTCCAGAAGCCTCCTTATTCTATCAAGCCTTACAGTTTCAAGTTCCGAAATATGGATTGGTGTATTCCATGAAACAGTAAAGGTATACCTGATTTCCAGACAGCTGCAATATAGCAAATAGATTATTGTAATCCAGCGCAGTCGGCAAGAGACTCGCCGTACATTTCAGGATCATGTTAGATTTGTAAGTTGGAACCTGCAGAAAAGATGCTGTTTTGCATCACCTCTGCTGTAGTGCTGGAATACTCAGTGTTATGGTCATAGCCGGTGGAAATGCATACAAAGATAACTATACTTGACCTACCATGGAAGAAAATATGAAAGTAAGCGTTGTCATACCAGTTTATAATGCAGAGCAATTTGTGAGAAGCGCTGTTGTGTCCGCTCTCGATCAGTTTGAAACAGCTGAGGTAATACTCGCTGAGGATAACTCAAATGATGACAGTTTAAATGTATGCAGATCCCTGGAAGCTGAATACAGCCGTGTATTGCTGGTCTGCCATCCTGATGGAAAAAATCACGGGGCGGGAGCGACGCGTAATCTGGGTGTGAGAAATGCAACCATGGAATACGTGGCTTTCCTTGATGCTGACGATCTTTATCTGACTGATCGATTCAGGGTTGCTGAAGAGTTTTTCGTCAGATATGAAAATATTGATGGAGTATATGAGGCCATAGGTGTATTCTTTGAGGATAAGGAAGCTGAGAATAAATGGATCTCTTACGGCGAAGACGATATTACAACTTTATCGGAACGTGTTTGTCCGGAGAAACTGTTCGATGTGCTTATGAAAGGTGGAAAAGGGACATTTCACCTTGATGGACTTACGGTAAAGAAAGGCATATTCGAGAAGTGTGGCTTTTTCTTTGAGAATCTCAAATTGCATCAGGATACAGCCATGAATTTTCAGATGGCTCAGTTTGGAAGGTTGTATCCGGGCAGACTTGATACGCCGGTTGCCCTCCGGAGGGTTCACAGCGGCAACAGGTTTGTATCAGATTATAACCGATATCTCACGAGCAGCCTCATGTGGAAGACTCTCTTTAAATGGGCACTTAAAAATAAAGTGCAGAATAACAGGATGACTGCGATTTTTCTGAACCACCTGTATTTCATATACTGCAATGTTATTGACAGACATTCTGAGAAGAGAATAAATATTCAGGAATTGTGGAAACTTATTCTTGAACCACTAAAGCATCCGATTCTGTTTATCAGAGTGCTCATTGAGCATTTCAGAAGAAAGATCAGCTGTTAATAATCACGCGTTTGTTAAATTTAACATACTATGACAGCATAACCTTGCCGGCAGTATACTTGTTATTCAGTAAGTAAGCATTCAGGAAATCACGGCAAATGAAAGGAAATATTTATTCCCGCCAGAATTGTCTTCGTAATGCTCGGCAAGAAGGATTTCCATTCGGGGGGTTACGGTTTCAACTTCAAAATGGTGGAATACCTCAGGTCTCATGGTGTTGAAGTGGATATAATTCACTTTACAACGGTTCCCCGGGGACTTCCCTTGAGATGGTTCAAAGCATCGAGGTATATCTGTGGAAAAATCCGGAGAGAAAAACCTGATCTTGTAATCGTAAGCAAGAGTTATCAGTACGTACCATTGCTCCGTATAATGAGTACGTTCATGGGTACTCCGGTGATCTACCTCATGCATCATCTGGAATGGATGGACGTAAGGAATAAATTCAAAGCTTCTCTGTATAGAACGTATGTGAGATGGCTGCTTGGAATGGCGGACTTTCTCTGGGTTAACAGCAGGAATACGGAAGAAGCCATGGAAGATATCGGAATTAACAGGAACTTTATCTGTCTTATCAATCCGGGTTTTGACAAAAACCATACATCTCTTCCTGATCGTTCCAGCCGAGAAGGCCCTGCAAGGTTGCTCTGCGTTGGCAGTATTTCTCCAAGAAAGGCGCAGAATGTTCTGGTTAAGGCATGTACTTATCTTGACAGGGGAAGCTACGAAATGGAATTTGCTGGAAGTGTTGAATCTGACGAAGAATACACTGTGAGCGTGAAGGATCTGATAAAGGAGAATAACCTATCCGATTCCATCCAAATATCAGGGGAGCTTTCAAGCGAAGATCTTGTCAAAGCGTACATGAATGCCGATATACTTGTTCATCCATCCATCTGGGAAGCTTTCGGCATGTCCATTCTAGAGGGGATGTGGTACGGGCTGCCCGTAATCGCTTCGGATATCGCAGCCATACCCGAACTGGTTCACCATGGGGAAAATGGTCTACTTACACCCCCGAGAAATGTTGAGGAACTTTCGGGCGCGATGAAAAAGCTTATCAGAAACAGGGAATTAAGGCTGCATATGGGAGAAAAAAGCCGTATGTTCGCCGAAAGAATGAACGACTGGAATGATACCGGGAAGGAATTCATGGAGCTTGTTATTAAAGCGGCGGCGGGGCAGAAACAGTGAGTAATCTTTGCGTTATGAAATTCGGCGGAACATGCCTTGCGACCGAAGAGGACAGGCGGAAGTCAGTAGATTTTTGTATTAAGGAACTTGAATCGTACTGCAATGCTGTTATTGTTGTTTCCGCGATGGGCAGAACAGGGGATCCCTACTCAACGGATTCATTGCTGGAACTTGTATCATCCCCGGTTCCCCTTGAAAAATCCTGTCTGATGGCCTGTGGAGAAATAATATCCGCAGCTGTTTTTGCCGACATGCTCCGTCAGAAGGGAATCTCCGCGAAGGCGGTAACCGGCTGGAACGCGGGGCTGCGTACCGATGAGCAGCATTGTGGTGCCGATCTGGAATCGGTCGAAAAGGAATATCTTCAGGCATCCCTCAAAGAGAACGATTGCGTAGTTGTGGCAGGATTCCAGGGAATGAGCAGCAAAGGAACGATATCCACGCTCAGAAGAGGAGGCAGCGATATTACAGCAACAGCGATAGCAGCGGCCCTGAATGCAGATGAGTTGATGCTCTTCAAGAAGATCGATTCTGTTTATACCGCCGACCCTGAAAGGGTTCCGGGAGCCCTGAAGGTAGACAGAATAAGTGCGGAGGACATCAGGCAACTGGCATGGCAGGGGGCGAAGGTTGTGCATCCGCGAGCCTCTGAGATCGCAGGCGATGCCGGAATCAGAATCAGCGTCAAATCTCATCGTACCGGCGAACCGGTTACAGAGATAGAACCTTTTGTACTCAGAAGCGGAATGTACATAACCGGTGTGGCATCGGGATTTGATGCTGTGCAATTCAGAATCAGGACGGACAGTTGTGCTTCAATGCATGAATTCTACTCACGTGCCTTCGGCCTTGTCGCGGATGCAGGTGTATCAATGGATATGTTCAGCGTTTTTGATAAAGCAGCCATGTTTACCGTTCCGATGGAGGATGAACACAGGGTTTCGGAAGTACTTAGCGACAACGGAATAGACTACAGGACAATATCTCCCTGCGCAAAGGTTTCAATCGTTGGAGCTGGTATGCACGGGATTAAAGGTGTTATGGCCAGGTTCTCCTCCGCCCTTGATAAAGCAGGTATCGATATGCTCCAGTCGGTTGACTCGCACGCCACCATTTCAGCACTGGTTCTTCTGCAGCAGAGGGACGAAGCTCTCAGAGCTCTTCACAGGGAATTCCTTGAACAATGACATTTTTATCCGTTATCGTATTAGCCATTATTCAGGGACTTACAGAATTCCTGCCGATTTCCAGTTCAGGCCATTTAGCCCTTGCCGGAATGATCATGAAAGTCCCGGAGGGCGATATTACCTTTGAAATCGTGGTTCATCTGGGTACGCTCATGGCGGTTCTGGCGGTTTACAGAAAAGATCTGGTGGAACTTGCAGCAGGAATTCTCAGGAAGAAGAGGGAATCGCTTGTCCTTGCAGGGCTGCTTCTCACTGGTTCGATTCCTGCCGGTGTGGCTGGATTTCTCCTTGCGGATTCCATTGAGAAAATCTTCGACAACCCTTTAATTGTTTCGGTAATGCTGTTAGTAACTGGCTGTATTCTCTTCAGCACAAGGTTCGCGAAAAGGGGAAACAGGGATAATCCCACTCTCATCGGAAGTTTTATTGTAGGTATTTCTCAGGCAATGGCAATTATGCCGGGAATATCCCGTTCAGGATTCACCATTTCTACCGGCCTTTTTGCGGGGATAAAAAGGGAGAAGGCTGCCCGGTTCTCCTTTTTCCTTTCAATACCTGCCATTGCCGGGGCGGCAGTTCTTAAGCTGGGAGATGCCGGATCCAGCGGGATAGATACTTTCATGCTTATCACGGGGTTCGTTATTTCAGCGATTACCGGATACTTTGCCCTCATGATTCTGCTGAGATTCCTGCGAGCCGGAAAATTCTCTGTCTTTGCCTGGTACTGCTGGTTGCTGGGGCTTACCGGTTTGACTGTTGTCCTGATCGGAAGCTGAAGTGCTGCTAATTCTGCTATGCATACTTGCGTCATACGACTTGTCTGATTGGCAGGACAGCTATGCATCGGGGAACTGGGACAATGCTTACACTCAGGCTGAAGCTGCCGTTGAAAATGATTCCACAAGTTCCGATGCCTGGGCAGCCCTGGCATTTTCCGCTACGGCTCTGGGGTACGATATCGAAGCATCGGTCTATGCACATAAAGCAATTGAACTTGATTCACTTTCGGCAATGTCATGGGGAGCCCTTGGCAGAACATGCACCGATAATATAGAGGAATCGCTGAACAGTTTTCAGACAGCACTCGAATACGATTCGACCTTCATTCTCGGCCTTGTGGGGGAAGCCCACTGTCTTATGGTTCAGGGAAACTATTCTGAGGCACTCAGTGAACTAACTCGAGCTATATACATAGATCCTTCCTGGATTTCCATCTGGCTTAAAACCACGGAAATTTATCGGTATCAGCAGGAATTCGAGAAAGCTTTGAAATGTGTAATGACTGCCCTTGCCAGGTGGCCGGCGAATATGCAGCTATTATCTGAAGCGGGATGGATTCTGGAACTTGAAGGCAAGAATTATGCGGCGGAGATGATCTACAGGAAAATAGCTGATATCTTTCCAGATGATACCGGTTGCCTTATCGACCTTGGTCTGTTACTTGAAAGCCAGGATAAATATGGTGAGGCAATCAAAGCTTACAGGGAATTGTTCAGACGAGACCCTGAGAATTTCTGGAGCCTTGGTGAGATAGGTGTATGCCTTGAAAGCAGCGGTAATTCAGATGCTGCCCGCAGAAGTTATCTGGAGGGAATCGAGGTTAATCCCGATTACGCCTTTGCCCAGTACAGGCTGGGTCTCATAGCTGAGGGAAACGCGGATATTGATGAGGCTATAGAATGGTATATCGAGTGTGCTGAATCCGACAGCAGCTTCGTGGACGCCTGGATAGCCCAGGGGCTTCTGTACGAAGACAAAAGGACTTACACTTCGGCTGAAACTGCTTACCGTAGGGCTCTGGAGATCGATCCGGGTAACACCTGGACATGGGGAGAACTGGGTCTTGTGCTGGAGCAGCTGGGGAAACCTGAAGAAGCGGGAGAGGCATTCGAAAACGGAATAGCAGTTGACAATGAATATATGTGGGCCTGGGAACAGAGAGGGCTTCTCTTCGAAAACGAAGGAGATCTGGAAGCCGCCGCCGACTGGTACAGAAGAGCGGTTACAGAAACGACAGATCCGGGAACATGGCTCCTCGGGGAACTGGGGTTTGTGTTGGAGCAGCTGGGATATCCTGACAGCGCAGCTGTTTATTACACTGAAGCCATATCTGTTGATTCCACCTACATTTTTGGTTACCAGCGGCTGGCACCCATTCTCGCGAGGGGAGGAAGTTCCGGTGAAGCTCTGGAAATGTGGGACATTTACATTAAAGCCGGAGGATTTGAAAGCACAGCTTTGTGCGAAACAGCACTGATCTACGAGAGTACTGGCAGAGATGAAGAAGCAGATAGTCTCAACAGATTTATAGCGAATGAGTATCCCTGCGCCTGGGTAGATCTGGCCTGGACATATTCGGTGGTAAATCCCGCGATATCACTTCAACTTGCCCGGAAAGCGGAGGAGGAAAGCGAAACCGGTGATTCTGAATTCTGGCTGCAGATGGCCGGTCTTTATGCCGAACTTGATAAAGAAGATGAAACCGCAGCAAGTTACGAAACAGCCTCTGTTATCGCCCCGGACAGTATCAATGTATGGCTTGACTGGGGATACTACCTCTTTGAAAAAGATGATGAGAAAGCGGCTGATAAGTACAGACAGGCAACTGAGCTTGATAGCCTGTCTTTCAGTGCGTGGAGCGCTCTGGGAGAAGCCCTGCTGTTCTCCGATCAATACGATCAGGCTCTGGTAGCTCTTGAAAAATCTCTTGAGCTGGACCCCGGTTCTTCCTGGATATATGCTTACATCGGGCTCGCATACGAGCAGATGGGCGACTCGGACAGAGCTATGGATTACTATTTTCAGGCTCTGAGCATTTCGCCCGGTTACGATTATGCGGAAACAAGAATAAGAAATATAACTGACAGAGGCTTTGATCCTGAATGGAATCGGAGACAGGCCAGACGCTTCAATGCTACTGTGTACGTTGACACAAGGGTTGATAACGGAAACGTAAGGGAAAGGAATTACTCTGGAGGATTGGAGGTTTCCTTCGAGTATGACGAAAGTGGCAGCGAGGTATCCCTTGAAACCGATTACAGATTCATAGAAACTTCGAAGGATTACAAGAACGATTACACCTGGACATCGGTTTCCCTCAGCCTTGAGCGTGTTCTGTCTGACTATTTCACATTGAATACGAGCAGCTCATGGGACAGGCAGCCGGGAACCGTAAGACCCTGGCAGATCAGTTCATATTTATCCTTTGCATATACAAAATGGCTTAACGGCTGGCTATGGGTATCACCCTCGCTTGGTATCGGACAGGTTAATACGCACTGGGCTTCCGGTCTTGAGAACGAACGAACCGATAGAACCACTCTGTACGGTTCCGTGTCAGTATGGCTTACAAAGGACGATTCTATCTGGCCATCATTGTGGCTCTGGGGAAACTTCTATATCCCTCCCGAGGAGTCCGAAAAAACTCTCATGAACGCATTTGCTGAACTCAGTTTTGAAATGTGGGATCCCTTCTCACTTACACTTGGATACAGCGCAGGATACGAAAGAACTCCCGCCTACGAGTATTGGGAGAAATACGATACCGAATTTTATTCCAGACTGAACCTGAGGCTTTTCTGATGTATGCAGTGATGCTGTTGATCCTGTTCACCTTTGTTCCCGAGAACCTTCAGTCCTGGTACTCCAGCTGCTCAGAAGGTAACTGGGCAACTGCAGCGGAGAGGGCGGAAGAGGTTCTTGCCTCCGATTCTACTGATACCGAAGTCCTCGCAGCCATTGTAATAGCATCGGTCCTTGAGAACGATATAAATACCGGTATCGATTATATAACGGAAGCCTCTGTATCTGATTCTCTGTCATCCCTTTCCAGGGCAGCCCTGGGGGGTCTTCTGATGTCGGGTACCGATTCACTTCTGGAGAATGCTGAGAACCAGCTGTTGAAATCCATCCAGCTGGAACCGGAAAACGTACTGGCCTGGTATCTGATGGGCATCCTGAAAACAGAATGTGACAGTACAGCCTCTGCGATGAACTGCTTCAGCAAAGTGGTATCTCTTGATCCGGATTTTCTCCCGGCTCAGCTTGAGATATCAAGGCTATTCATTGAACTTAACGAGTATCGTAGAGCAATAACGATTTCGCGGAATCTTCTTGAGTCTGCCTCAGCTGACAGTGTGGAAGTTCTGGAAACACTTGGTGTCGCCTATTTTGAAGATCATGAGATCAACAAAGCTGAAGAGACATTTCTTGTCCTTCTTGAAATTGACCCCATATGCCTGTCCGCTCTTTTATACCTTGGTAATATTGCTGAACAGAAGGCCAGGACCGAAGAGGCTGTGAATTACTATCTCAGTGCACTTGAATTGGACGTTTACAACGGAGAGGCAAGAAGCCGCTTGAGAGTAATTGCGGGTGATTCCTACGACTCTGAGTCTACAACCGGGGCTTCAAGGGGTTTCAGCGCGTCTACGGCAGCTGATCTTTCAATCGAGAGGGGAAACCGCGCATTGATTGAATGGGGGGGCAGCGCCAGTATTTCTTACCGATTCGACCGCAGGGGAACTTCGTTTGACGCGGCTTTTGGTGGTAGATCTGTCACATGGGAGGAAACCTCAGGTTTTAAGAAAGATACACTCAATACTGACAGGGGATGGGCCAGTATTGGAATTGATTACTGGTTCAGCGACGACTATTACATTGAAGCAGCCTCGAATTGGGACAGACAGATGTATACCGAACGTCCATGGAAGATAAGTTCGTACACTGCATTTGGATGGCAAAAGTGGATGCTGTCCTGGTTCTGGTTCTCACCGAAGATAGGGCTTGGATCAGTCAACTCGAGGTGGACCTCAGGCGCGGGGGAAGCGTATGTAAATGATTTTTCGGTTTATGCAGCTGCCGGTTTGCGGTACAGGAAACCTCACGCGTTCATCAGAGAGGCGAAAATATCGGGGAACGTATACTTCCCGCCGGATAATCCTGAAAATTTCATCTCCGAGGGGAGTGTATCCCTGGCTTTTAGAACATGGAGCCCACTTTACGTGAGCGTAGGTTACAATGTGAACTACACCAGAACACCTGAAATCTCCACCTGGGAAAAGTTCAACACCAGCTTCACAACCTCGATCAACTTCGACCTTCGTTAGCCCGCATCTCCTGAGTAAGCATTCATAATCCTTCAAACAATGCAAATCCCTGAGCCACAATTTGAAAATCTGTGTATCCACGCCAGAGTATCTGATGACCGAGAGGAGGATCATTCTTCCGCCCGAGATACCCTCCAATCTTTGCTGCCCGAAACCATCCCCTGTCAACAAAACAAGAAGCTGATAAACTCTCGGAATCCCACATAAGAATACACCTGTCCCCTGAAGTAAAGGATTTACTCTCCTGCCCCAATCCCAACTGTGCCATCAATCAACTGGGAGCCGGGAAGCGCTTCCTGCTTGAGAACAGAGATACAGTTACTTACAGATGCGTATACTGCGAAAGAGCCACAGTGGTCAATGCTGATATGCTTACAACTAAGTGAAACCTTACTGAATTGCAGAAAATCCAGTTTGCAAAAGAATGAGGGCCGGAGCTTTGAATGCTCCGGCCCCGTCCTTATAGGAAGAACAGGCTAAACCTTATTCTCCCCGCATTTGTTTTTGTTTCCTACCATGTGCACCTCCTCTGTTGGGGTTTCTGATATAGAGGGCTGAGCTAGGCCAGCACCTCCGTGCGTATGCCTTTCTCTATCCTCATGTGCACCTCCTTTCGGTTGGAGTTGGTAACACCTAATAGAATAAAAAGCATGTTCATCCGTCAAGTGATGAGAAATTGCAGAACTACAAATCCCTGAATGCGTTATCTGCAGGATTGATTTAAAACTGATCACTCAGATGCTTCTATCATTCCAGCATGTTAATCAGATATACGCAATAGTAACTTTCCGGGTCTTCCGGAACGGCCAGAATGCCGCGTTTGGATATATGAAACTTCAGGTGAACCGTATCATCCCTGTCCGGCAGCACCGCAGTCATCAGATATTCACCGGAAGTGTCAAACAGATCAAAAGCTGGATACCGTTCAAAACCCCGCTGTACCCATATCCGGTTCAACCCGTCAACAGCGAGATTTGATATCATAGGCTTGTTGGGGAAAGGCTCCCAGTCAACTGAATGCTGGGATGTGTGATGGAAGAACTCCTCAATGAAGCGTTTCTGCTCTTGGATTTCTTCTTCTGTTCTGGCAACTTCCGGGTAGGGAAGCATCAGAGTATCCATTACCGAGCCATCTGCATGAAAGAGAAGCAGCACAGGTTCGGAGCGGGGCTCAGGGGCAATGCACATAAAGCCTTCACCCGCCGCAAAGAGTAACGGAAAAAAATCGATTCTGATAAGATCCCTGTAGAACTCGCTCATGTCTCCAAGAGGACCAATCAGATACTGTTTGCTGAAATACTCAGTTTCAACGGAGTCAGGATCATGAACAAAGAACTACGATCGATGCTAAGGAAGATGATCATCCGCAGGGTTGATCATCTTCCCCTGGTTTGCAGATAGTAGAATGTGAAGGGATCAGACAGCTCACAAGACCGCTTACAACTGCTCAGAAGGAGTATCTTGAAGCACTGGATCTGAGCGAAGAGCAACTTGTAATGTATGAAGGCGTGGGGAATGACAGCGGTTATGGTTAGCATTCTGAAGATAGACCTTCGAAACACTTTGAAAATGGCTTCCTGTGGGGATCCATATACTCTCAGAAGGGCAGAGTACATTCTGGAACGAGAATGGCAGTTGAATGAAGATAAATGGGGGAGAAAAACGAAATAATTCCGGCAAATTACTTCTCAGGGATGGGGAATGTAATGTATATAATGATAGCAAGAACAAAGCTGCACTGTCAATATCAATTCCCGATGGAATGGCGTTAGTTACAAGTGTATTATTAAGGATATAAATACGCCGCAAGAGAGAATGTCAGGGTCTGAGCAGTCTTGTTACAGGGGTTTTCAGTATGCGGCCGAAGAAGATGTACGCCGCACCGGTTGAAGTGGCAAGCATTACGCCTATACCGGTCGCAAGCCATGTTGCGGGGAATACGGCAAGGCTGTCAACTGACGCTCTAAGAACCGGGCTGAGAGAAAGAAGCGCGCTGCTTGCTCCCCAGGAGAAAATGCAGCCCAGAGCGGCTCCGAGAACCATTGTTACGAATGACATGAAGAATATCTGAAAAGCGAAGATCATGGCAAGCCTGTTATGAGGAGTACCGAGGGCCATCAGAACCCCCAGAGCGAAGCGCCTGTTCTTCAGATCGGCAACAAGAGTATGAATAGCGCTGGATAACGCGGATAGTAGTATTGCCGCGGCAAGGGCGGCGAGTGCTGCTGTTACCGCTCCCACAAGTATCTCAGCCTTCTGGGCTATACCCCTTCTGGTCTCGGCCCGCAGACCGGTTTCCTCGACAGCCCTTACGATCTCCGGCACATCCTCCGCCGTCTTCGCGGTTAATACGAGGGCACTGTACCTTCTTGTATCGTCAGGGAGGAACATGGAGTTCATCTCGTCCACGAATTCGAATGGAACGCCTATTGCGAAGAGGTTCATATTGCGGGAAGTTGCTTCTATTCTTGCCCTCACGGTTACGGGGGGATGGTCGAGGTTCGCTATCGAACTTCTTCCCAGTGTAACGATACATTCCGTTCCCAGAACGCCTTCGGGAGTCAACCCCAGAAGATCGTTGGATTCGGCGAAACCAGCGTTGTAAAGAATCAAGAGGTTCTCACTGAGTATTATTGGAAGAAAGCTGCTTGAGGAATCCTCAAGCATGTATGACCAGTCAATGTCTTTCAGAAGAGAATCCCCCAGGAATTCCCCTGTTACCCCTTCCAGAGTGATATCCGTGTAGTAGGGCTGTCCTCCCAGCTGCCCCCGAAGAAGGGCTGGAACATGGGCATATATCTGAGGGTCTACCCGCTCGACAAGGGGTGAACTCTCCAGTTCATTCTTGATTTCTTCGGTAATTTCCATACCGCCCGTTTCGGTCTGAAAGAACCCGGCCTGCAATCCGGCAGGAGTGACACGTACCTGTTCCGCAGGCAGATCGTTGGAAAGGAACCGGTCAAGAAGGTTCTGCACTCCAAGGCCGATGGTTAGAAAAAAAACAAGTAACAGAGATGCTGTGAAGAGCATTCCCTGGCTGAAAATGTAATCCTTCCAATGGCCGCGGTTCCACAGGTGGAGGGCCAGCTTCACTTCAGACGGTTTCATGAAGAGTTCCATCCTTCAGCTCGAGAACTCTGTCAGCCCGGTGGAGAATGACTGTGGAATGAACTACGGCTATCAGGGCGAAATTCTGCTGCTTGCGGAGATCATCCAGAAGATCGAAAAGGGTTTGTTCGCTCTCCTCGTCAAGGCTCGCACTCGGTTCATCCGCAAGAAGAACCGAAGGTTTGTTGACAAGTCCTCTGGCTACAGCCACCCTCTGTCTCTCGCCTCTTGAAAGGAGTGATGTTGGAGTATCATCGATTCTTACCGACAACTTCTCAAGGACTTCTCCAGCATGATTTCGGGCATATTCAAGATTGCCCCCGGAAAATACAACCGGAAGTATCACGTTTTCCATTGCCGTCAGTGAGGGCAGCAGATGAAAATCCTGAAAGACAAAACCCAGATATTCCCTGCGGAGAACTGCCAGCTCCGATGAGGAGAGTTTCCCCGTATCCTTATCGGCTACTATGAGTGTTCCGTCATGATTGAGATCATGTGTACCAAGAATTGCAAGGAGGGTGCTTTTCCCAACTCCGCTTTTTCCTGTTATCGCCAGGAATTCGCCTTTCCTAACATCAAGATTCAGCCCTGACAACACGTTCATGTCATCGAAACTTCTTGAAATATTTCTGGCTTCAATGATGCTCATTCAGCTGCCTATCATCATCATTCGTACAGTTGTAACTCCTTCGCGAGTGCTGAGCCTGCAGAAGTAAATTCCTGACGAGGCAGGTTCACCCGGGGCAGTTTCGCCGTTCCAAGTAACCTCATGATATCCTTCCTGAAGCTGACTGTTTTCAGCGATGGTATTCACCAGTTTTCCTGAAATATCGTACACTGTAATGCTGACCACAGCTGCTTCGGGCAGAATGAATCCTATCGTTGTTATACCGGAGAACGGATTGGGAACGTTCTGGTAAAGGGCAACTGAAGCTGCCTGGAATTCCCCGCTTTCCACGGAAGTGGGATCGTAAATTAACAGAACATATTCCGGATGGTCTATGAATGGATTCCGGTTATGCTGAATAACGTAGACCGCATCGTTGCGATCGAGTTCCTTTGTGCTGACAGGATCGTTCAAATGCCACTCGATAAGCATCGCTTCCGCCCAGGGTTTTAGTACAGCTCCGTTGACCATGGCATTGTTGTCCCATCCGTTGTCATCGTTCAGATATCGTGTGGCCATGTAGAAGTAATTACGGGCGAAATCGCCTTTGTAACCATCGATAGGTTCGAAGACTGTACCCGAATATTCCGGATACGAGCAGGGTCCAAGGTAACTTTTGTTCAATGATGTCCAGGTAGGGTTACTGACCTCTCCGTAGGGGTATTTATCTCTTTTGCTGTTCACGTAGGTATCCGTTGGAACTATATGGAAAAGATCTGTTCTCATGGGGTAAGCATCGTTGAACCAGCTGCTCGGCCAGGAGTGTTCGCGGTTGTAGGATTCACTTTCTCCGGTTGCAGAACCTCCCTGGTTCTGGTCATAGCCCAATGTGTACTCGTATGGAGGAGTTTCACCTGGGGTGTCGGAGTACATATCCCATACCTTGTCTCCATACCTGTCATCGGTTGTATAGAAGGCGGTCCAGAGTTCGTTATAACTTATGCTTGTATGATTATAGATAATATCATGAAGCGCCTGCTGCAGCACAGGTCCTGTAAGGCCGGCTGCGGAATCGTAATATCCTGCTGGCGGGTCGGCGTAAGACAGCGAGCAGAGCAGAATCAATGCGAGAGCAACACTGAACTTACAGGGTAGAAGGATTTTCATGAACACTCATTTCTCATGTTGATGACCGCAGTACTAATATAGATGAAAATATGGCTCCGTAAATAATAAATAGGGACGGAGGCTTTTTAAATTGATTTCGTAATTAATCTGTGCTTGAAAGGGGTTGTATGACCGCATTATTTGTTATTTTAAAATAAAAAGCCTCCGTCCCTAATTATTTGAAGGAGATCTTCGGGAGTCAGTCCCGTATCGCTGAAACTGGTTCTCAAAGTAGTAATAATATCTCCATTTCTTACAAGCTGTATTTCCAGTAGAGTGACCGGAAGTTCATTCTCAATGATGCTAAAGCTGATCCGCAGGGCATTGGGCTTAATGGTCTGAATAATACCTTTCACTTTGTTAAGCGTACGTACTTCTGCCCTTGAAAGCATCCCTGTGGGAATTACGGATACGAAGGCAATTGAATTATGGGAAATCAGAACGGAGAGATCGGCATCGGATTCGGAGATTGAAATAAGATCCACGTCCGACATCAGTGACTCGTCCCGTTCAAGTTCAAGCCAGCGTCCGGCGGTTCTGTCAGCGCCGCTTCCCGTTACAAGGCATGTCCATCCATCCCTGCCGACAATTGAACCGATCATGCTGCCCCTGTCATCGATCAGGTTGTAGCCCTCGAGGTTTTCCTCGAAATCGCAATTGAAGCCATATATTCCCAGTTGAAGCATTTCATCTGTTGTTACCTCTCTTGAGAGGAAGAGCAGCTGAGGAGACAAATCTGTAAGATTTATTCCAAGAAGACTCACACCGAAACTTCCGCGAGTGTGGAGAGAATCGCATAGCCACATCGGAATGTACTCGTTAACCTCATCAGGTATAAGACCCATATTCATATTGTCACCGATATGAACATGAAGAAAACAGAGACCCGGAATCATTGCAAGCTCATCCTGAATGGATACGTCACCGCCGCAGCCTGTAATAAGTGCGGAAATAAACAGAAATATGGCTGATAATAATACAATAACCTTGTTCATTGACATGCCCCCGTTTTGAATGTAATTTTACGTCTCTGTAAAGCTACTGGTTACCTTTTGTCTGCGTCAATGTTTTCTGTTACTAATCCGTTGCGGGTGTAACAGTAATCTTGACAGTAGAGAGGGGTTTCTATATGCTTCAAGTTCGCTTTTTGCTGGCGTAGCTCAATTGGGAGAGCAGCTGATTTGTAATCAGCAGGTTATGGGTTCAAGTCCCTTCGCCAGCTCCATGAGGGATAAGTGCCTTGTAAATAGATAAAAGGAGCTGGCGAGGTTCCCGAGCGGTCAAAGGGGGCAGACTGTAAATCTGTTGGCAATTGCCTTCGGTGGTTCGAATCCACCCCTCGCCACCAGTCTTGGGAATGTGACGGTAATAATACCGTATCCGGTTTGCGGGAGTAGCTCAGTTGGCAGAGCATCAGCCTTCCAAGCTGAGGGTCGCGGGTTCGACCCCCGTCTCCCGCTCCAGCCGGGAGTACTTGAAAAAATGGAACGCGGTAGGATAACCGCTTAGATCGTAGATTATGTCTGCGAAATATACTGCCGGAGCCCACGTAGCTCAGTCGGTAGAGCGCGTCCTTGGTAAGGACGAGGTCAGCGGTTCAATCCCGCTCGTGGGCTCCATTTACAGGTGATGAATTGAGAGATAAGCAGGATATTGGTAACAGGATAAGTGTATCATCTTTGAACTATGGATGAAAAAGAAAGGGAGAAATCATGGCTAAGGAGAAGTTTGAAAGGACCAAGCCTCACGTTAATGTGGGTACAATAGGTCATATTGATCACGGCAAAACCACATTGACAGCTGCTATAACCAAGTGTCTGGCAACACAGTTTAAAAATGTCAGCTACGTTGAATTCGATATGATCGACAACGCGCCTGAGGAAAAGAAGCGCGGTATTACAATTGCCACTTCTCACCAGGAGTACGAAACAGCGAACAGGCACTACGCCCACGTAGACTGTCCTGGTCATGCGGACTACATCAAGAACATGATTACCGGTGCCGCCCAGATGGATGGTGCTATCGTTGTTATCGCTGCGAACGATGGTGTAATGGAGCAGACAAAAGAACATGTGCTTCTTGCCCGTCAGGTTAACGTTCCCAAAATGGTCGTTTTTCTTAACAAGGTCGACATGGTCGATGATGATGAGCTTCTTGAGCTTGTTGAGATGGAAGTCGGAGAGCTCCTCGACAAGTACGGATTCGATCCGGAATCCCCAATTATCAGGGGAAGCGCTCTTAAGGCTCTTAACTCCAATGGAAATCCTGATGATGAAGATGCCAAATGCATATACGAACTGATGGAAGCGGTAGATGAATGGATTCCCACTCCTGAACGTGATACCGAAAAGCCTTTTCTCATGCCGGTCGAAGATGTTTTCTCAATAGAGGGACGTGGTACCGTTGGTACTGGAAGGATCGAGAGGGGAATAGTTCATACGGGTGATAAGCTTGAGCGTATTGGAATTCACGAAACCATTGAAACCACTTGTACCGGTGTTGAAATGTTCCGTAAAATTCTCGATGAGGGCCAGGCCGGAGACAACGTAGGTCTGCTTCTGCGGGGAATAAAAAAGGATCAGCTTGAAAGAGGAATGGTCCTTGCGAAGCCCGGTTCCGTTACACCTCATACCGAGTTCTACGCCAACATAATCATACTCAGGGAAAAAGAGGGTGGAAGGAAGAAGCACTTCGTTTCGGGATATCGTCCACAG
>JAUVLV010000020.1 GCA_030600545.1 Candidatus Aegiribacteria sp.
ACGGAGACGATGATGATTACATGCAGGGGGCATGCCTGCTCTTTCGCGATGCTGTGCTGCTTGCCGATGAGGATGTGGATTACAGTCAGTATGACGCAGTTATTATCGTACATGCCGGTGCCGGACAGGAGGCTGATATACTGAAGAACAGCCCCGGTGATATCGGGTCGGTTTTCCTTACCCTTACAGATATGATTTATTACCTTCCAGGAGCCGGACTGGATTATCAGGGCGTTCCTACATCCGATGGAGTATATGTCCGGGAAGCTGTAATAGTTCCCGAACAGGAGTCACAGGACGGTTTTGGACTCGGTGTACTGGGAACCATCTGTCACGAATTCGGTCACCAGCTGGGTCTGCCGGATCTTTACGATACCAATACAGGTCATGTTGGAATTGGCGGCTGGGACCTGATGGGTTACGGCCAGTGGATGATGAGCGGCTACTGGCCCTCATCACTCAGTGCATGGTCTAGAGTATTTCTCGGCTGGAATTCGCCTTCTGAAGTTTCCGATGGAACCTTTACTCTGGCTTTCAACGATTCCATTCTAAAAGTTCCTTTGAACGGATCGGAGTATCTGCTGATTGAGAACAGGCAGCGTGACCCTGACGGAGACCATATGTGCGGAATACACGAGCATGATTTTGGCCTTCCGGGTTCCGGGGTCTTGATCTGGCATATCGACGAAACTCGCCTTGGAGACTATCTCGCTATGAACATGGTCAATGTAGACCCAGACCATAAAGGCGTAGATCTTGAGGAAGCGGATGGCATACAGGATTTCGACTATTCACTTCCCGATATTTACGGTTACGAGGGCAGCGAGTTCGATCCATGGTTCCGGGGGGGTTACGCATGGGAATTTTCCCCCACCTCCGAACCCTCTAGCGACGCAAGCTGGGGTGGAGAGACTTTTGTTACAGTTGAAGTCCTGGATGAACCGGCCAATGACATGAACGTACGCATAGCCAGAACAACAGTATGTGACGGATGGCCTGTTCAGGCATCCCTTCTGGAATGGGGACCGGTGATCTGGGAAAATGCTGATTCTTCAGGTGATCGGATCGTTGTGACAACGACTACAGGTTATGCAATCGCTTACACATATGATGGTATCGGTCCTGATCCCATGGGAATTGGAATCACTGCTCCTCCTGTGGCAGGTAATCCATCGGGAGGCTCACATCTCCTGCTGGTGTGCGGAAACGATGGTCAGGTTCATCTCAGGGATATACAGTGGAATGAACCTGATGGTTGGCCCGTAACTCTTTCAGGTGGCGGCACAGGTATAGCTGCATTTATCAGTTCCAGGCTTGGTATTGTAGCAGTGGCGGACGATAAGAATAAAGTACACCTTTACGATTCCGCGGGAATACAATTCAGTGAATGGCCTGTAGTTACTCAGGCGCAGGTAGCAGGTATGGCCGTATATCCTGATGATGAGAATCCCGGCATTATCGCTTCAACGATTGACGGCCGCATTTATCTCTGGAACAAGGATGGTACTAAAGCTGAGGGCTGGCCCGTTGTACCTGGTGATGAAAAGATCGGAATACCCCTTGCTGCTGATATAAACCGTGATGGTTCACCCGATATTATCGCGGTCAGCGGTGATTACACCTATGCGTATGACCGACAGGGCAATATCCTGCCGGGATTTCCCTCGATGCTTGCAGCTTCCCCGCTTTCTTCACCCTGCCTGGGTGACCCGAATATGGATGGACGGATGGAGACTGTCATTCTGACGCATGAGGGTGTAGCTGCCGTGGGTGCTTCAGGGGCTACTCTCGAGGACTGGCCGGTTATGCTTGAGCAGGACAGTCTGGTTTCCGATTACAGCAGAAACAGAAGGGGTATCTCCGGCAGAGGATTTGCATTGATCTCAATGGATGACGGTCGGATATGTCTGTTCGATCATGAAGGCACACAGAGCGGAATATTTCCTGTATCGGTTGGAGATAACCCCATAGGACGTCCCCTGCTGTGGGACCCTGAGAGTTCAGGAAACTGGAGGGTAGTTGCGGCTGATAAGAGGGGTTGCATCTACTGCTGGAATACTTCGATAGTACCTGATGGATGGTTCTCCGGCCTGGATATGTCCGGTTCGAACTGCTGGTGGAGCGAGGATCTTCCCACCCTTCCGGTTTCCGGTGCCATACTCAGTGAGGGTTCCTTTTACGTTTATCCGAATCCTGTTCAGCAGGGCAGCGGAATCATCCGTTTCCAGCCCGGTGAGAACTGTTCATGGGAGATAAGAATATTTAACATGGGAGGAGACCTGGTATTCCTTGAAACCGGAACAGCTTCAGGCGGTTCTGCATGGGAAGTACCCTGGAATACCGAAAACCTTGCTCCGGGTATCTATTTTGTCAGTTTACACTTGTCCTCCGATACCGGATCAACGGATGATCTATTTCATGCGGCGGTGATAAATTGATAAGAATTTCAGCGGTTCTTCTCTTTTCCCTCCTGATCGTACTGTCCGGCATTGCAGATGCGGACCCCGGATCCCGGAAGGGCGCGATGCTGAGATCCGCCGTGCTTCCCGGATGGGGACAGATGCATCTTGATCATTCGACCAGGGGTATTGTTTTCATGAGTTTTGATGCCCTTACCTGGGCTGGTGTCGGTCTGTCATACCTTGAAGGTACATTCGACAGAGATGACTACACCTGGCTTGCGATTTCCGAAGCCGGCATTTCCGTTTCCGGGAGGTCAAACAATTTTCTTGATGACATATCGGATTTTTCATCAAGCACAGAATACAACGATTACATCCATAGGCTTGCAAGGTATTACTATCCCGACGATCCCGATGCCCAGAGGGGATATTTCGAATCCCATGCCAGGTACGGAGAGGATGGATGGAACTGGTCATCGGATACCGCGAGGAACCAGTTTGCCGACAGATTGAGAGAAAGCAAAGAGTGGTTCAGAAGAAGCATGTACATTGCCGCCTTTGCCCTGGTCAACAGAGTTGTCAGCGTAATAGACGCATCACTTCTGGATGAGAATCGACCAGGTGTTTACACATCACTTGCTTTTCCCGAGTCTCGCGACTTTTCATCCGTCAGGTTTTCGATTGGAGCAAGGTTCTGATGATAATACTGCTGCTTTCTCTGATTCTTCAGAGTTCAAGTCCAATGTGGTGGGTTGATGGAACCCCTCTGGTTCCAGGGATCATGGAAATAGAGAGACGCCATGATCCCTCATTTGAGGCTACCGGCCCCCTGAGTACCGGTAAGGGGCACAGCATAGGAGATACGATAAATTTCTGGTCCATCGATCATAGCGGTGATTTCCCGGAATTCTACCTTACTTCAGCCACCTGCAGGTATGTTGGCGAAAACACCTACATTTTCGTGGAGGATACACAATGGGAAGCTCATCATTACGACCATGATGCGGTAGACGCATTCTCGGAAGCGCTTGAGGACAGTACCCCATCGGGGCCGGGAGGAATTGTCGAAACCGATATTGATGTTTTCGGCCAGCCCCCCGATGCCATAGACGGTGACCCGAAGATCTACTTCCTGGTGCTTGACATCAGAGATGGTTTCGACCATCAGCAGGGTGGAGCTTACATTGCAGGATTTTTCAGCCCGTATAACCAGTTCACCGAAACCGAGGCTTACCTGTACTACGGAGGGCATTCCAACGAAGTTGAAATGCTTTACATCGACTGTTACCCGGCCGATCAATTCGATGCGGCCTACACTGCATCTCACGAACTTGTGCACCTTATTCAGTGGGGAATAGCGCCCTTCAGCTCCGAGGAATTATGGGTAATGGAAAACCAGGCCCAGTCGGGAACATTCGTTTGCGGGTATCCGGCTTTTCAGGTTGAGACATTTCTTGAGGTGGGGGGGATAACCCCTATCAAGTGGACGAGCATTGAGGATACAATAGAGTATGTCGCGGGTTACGGGTCAGGCTATCTTTACTTCGCGTATCTGTATGAGAATTACGGCGGGGAGGATTTTCTTTACGAGTCTCTCCGGTCTACAGAGCGCGGAATTGCAGGTATAAGTGAAGCCATCTGCAGCGCTACAGGTTCGAATCCTGATATGAACAGGATTCTTCTGGACTGGATGCTGGCATGCTGGATAGATAACCCGAACGTTGGCAACGGGAAATACGGATGGGAATCCTTCAGGATTGCCGATTACGATACGGTATTACCCGGAAACAGACCCGGTCTTGATTACACGTTCGAGATCACAACCGACCCCTTTTCACATGCAGGTGACCATATGTCCTCCTACCAGGGCAAATATTACAGTGTTAATGAATCATTGAGAGGCAGCTTCCGCGCAGGGGCAGCAGGCCTGGGTGATATGAGGGCTTTCGTTTACAATGAAACCGGCGGGTTAATTGAGGAAATTGATGCCGGTTCAGCGAACGATGTGGCGATATCACTTCCTGAAACGGGTGATGTTCTACTTCTCTGCAATTCATTTTCCGGCCTTGACCTTGATGTATCGGCAGGCTCAGTCATATCCTCGACGGATGCTTTTACATTTTATCCCCAGCCCTGCCGCGGTACGCTCTTCTTCCAGTTCAGGTCCAACGGAGGGAATGCTGCGTTTTCGGTGTTTACGATTTCTGGAGGATATGTGGAAACTGTCAGCTACAACAGTGTTGCCAGCGGAGAAGCGACCTTGGCTTATCCCGGAGCATCCAATCTCGCATCGGGTACATACTTCTTCAGATTCAATCAGGGGAGCAGGATAGAAACCGGCTCGTTCGCAGTTGTGCGCTAACGTATTTTCCTTCCTGTTCGTGGTTATGAGTACTCTGCCGGTTTCTGATACTTCTGCGGAACAGACTGACACTGATTTCGGGTATATCATGGTTCCCGACGGAATAATTGACGCTGAGATAAACGGGGCAGGAGATATTTACATACTTCTGCCAGGACTGCCTCATCTGCGTATTTATTCAAATGATGGCACTGTTTCCGAGTATGATCTTTCCGATGTTATCCTTCCCGGCGGCATGTGTATTGATGAAAGATGGGGATGGTTCGTTACTGGCGAGCTCACGGATATGGTATATCGTTACGATAATGCTGGTGAACTTACAGATTCATGGGATTCACGAGGCTTGCCCGGTGATATCTGTCTTTCAGGTCTATCCGTTTTATATGTATCACGGACAAGTGGTACAGTTTCCAGCCTTGACGAACCGGATGATATTCTGGTTCGACTGGATGGTTCCTGTGAAGGACAGCTGTCCGCATCGGGGAGGGAAGCAGTTTACTCGAGCGAAAACGAATCGCTCCTTTTCGGTAATTTTACAGCCCCCGAGCCGTTATCCGGAACAGGCATATGGACCGTTGCTGGAGAAGAGTTGCTGGTTCTGCAGGACTCCTGCGTACTGGATGGCAGTGGAAACATTCTGTTTCGTCTTCCCCAATGCGGGGAGTTCTCACGCATATGCTGTTCGTTGAATGGTAATCACTGCCTGCTCTGGTCACCGGGGGAAGGCAGAATCCTGGTGCTTCAGTGAGCCTTTTCTCCGCTTTGGTACTGATCCTTGCATCGATGTCCCTGGAGTTCGAAAGTGATGGTTCAGCCTTTTTCGAAACTCCTGATTCACTCTGGATAATGCCCGGCACCATTACGGCCATCGCTGACGGAGATACGCTGAATGCGGTTTCGGGAACCTCAGGTGTAAAGACAGGTGTTATTTTCAACCCGTCTCCGCCAGAAGGCAGCACAGTCGTGCTGAAATTTGATGTGCTTCAGTTGAATATCCCGTCTTCGGTTTCGCTTGATGTAAATTTTGCGGAAAGACAACTGATCGAGCAATTGTCCGGATATACTGCTGATCCATTCCAGGAACACGGCCTGTACATATCAGGTTCGAAGAGGATAGGATTTTCTGTCGGTGACGGAGGAGGGCTTGACCAGGGAACAAGAATTTCGGTTGAAGGCACAGCGGCTCCCGGGATCACTGTTTCTGGAAGTGTAACAGATCGCAATATGGCTGCAGGGTCCTCTTCCTCGGAGCTTGTCTCACAGCTTGACAGGATATTCTTCCTCGTAGACGGAGGATCATGGAGGGCCAGGCTGGGCGATATGGAATGGATCAGCGGCAAATATGAAACCGGACCCCTTTCATGGAGAAGAGAAGTAAGCGGAGTTGACGCATGGGGGGAGATCTCGCAGTCCGTCACCACTGGTGCGGGATATGGAACATCAGGCGATTCCAGGCAGAGAACCGTATTCTTCACAGACGAGGGAATTCAGGGGCCTTACAATGTAACCTCAGGCTGGGAAGTCGTTCCCGGCAGTGAGAAGGTCTGGCTGGATGGACAGCTCATGTATCGGGGTTCTACCGAGGATTATCAGATGGAATATTCGGCCGGTCTCATAACCTTTACATCTGCGCGGCTCATAAGAAATGATCAGCGTGTTGAAATTACCTTCTTTCAGCGTGGTGACGGTTTCAGAAAAGATTTTGTCACAGCTTTTTCACAGTACTCCGGGAGTGGTCTGGAGATTGAATTGAAGGGATTCTTTAGTGAAGATGACAGGGAATCTTCACTGGGATTCGTACTCACAGAAGAGGCTGTGGATGTTCTCCGCTCCGCAGGTGAGAATCCGGCGGACGCATGGATCGATGGGGCTTCGAGTGTGGGGCAGGGCAACGGATGCTATATGCTGGATTCACTGGAGCATTACATTTACACAGGGCCGAACCAGGGTGACTGGGATATTGTGTTCGGAAGACCTCCTTCGGGGAAAGGAAATTACATTTTCGACAGTTCCCTTGGTGGTTACATCTGGATAGGAGAAGGCAGTGGAACCCACCTGCCCCGTCAGTACATACAGATACCATCAGGATACAGCACAGGTGGTTTTTCAGCTGAGTACACATCCAGTGGTTTTAACCTGGGGCTGGAGGCTGCCTTTTCCGGAAGAACCGGAAACCTGTACAATCCGGATGAGACATCAAGGGAGGGCACCTGCTTCATCGGTTCAATGAACATGGAATTCTGGGAAGAGGGCCCCGGGCTCGGAATCGGCGGAAGACTGGTTTCCTCCGGATACGAAGCTCCCGGAGAACTCGAGCCGGACAGTTCACTTGCCGCGTGGTCTCTTCCCGCCGAATATGAAGGCAGGGACAATATCGCGGAAGTAAGTCTTGGAGGGAATAAACTTCTTGCGGCTGTTTCGGGCAGATTCATGGAAGCCGGTGGTATCCTTGAGAGGTATCGTATTACTTCGAAACCTGTTCTGGGGAATATTGGTGTAGACGCCGGAGGAACATTCCTTAAGCGGACAGGTACCCATCAGATGGCCATGGGTCAGACCTCATCCATTTCAGTATCAGTCATACCGGTAACAGGTTCATTCAAACCCTTTGCAGGCTGCAGTTTCTCAGAAGAATCCTGGCAGGACAGTCTTGCGGGAGATGTCAACACGGGATTTGCGGGTATCTCCTTCAGCAGGAACACCACAGATGCACTTCTCCGGGTTGAGCTTCAGGACGATTCAAGATCAGGGGAGAGTTTCGGGGAACCTTTCAACGTGTGGAGAACGCGTCTGGAGGGATCCGGTCCCACCGGGGAATTGAGGTACAACGGAAGTTTTGAGCATTCATCAACTTCCTACGACTGCGGTGGAGAACTTCAGGCGGATGCCATCAGAATATCACTGACCGGAACCACGGGGGATGTATGGATGGAGGCTGTTTATAATGGATCAGGGACCATTAGCAGATCCCTTGATGTAATGTACATTTATGTGGGTGAGGGGGAAGGAAATTACAGTTATGATGCAGAAAGCAGCCAGTACTATGCTGACCCTGATGGCGATTACGATGTAATCTACCAGCCGGGAACCGCTGGCGATGCAGTAACTTCCGGGTCACTTGAAACGACACTTTCCTACTCCGGCACATCATCCGGTGTAAGTTCCGTAGTAAGGATCTCCGCCAGCAATTCCCTGGACAGAGAGAAGTCCCTGCTGCTGTACGGTGCGTTTGACAGCAACGAGGAAGGAGGATACAGCCTGAATCTCTCACCCTGGTTCCGCTGGGAAGAAGGTCTTATGAGCAGGCTGACTTTCACCGGGAGGCTCAGGAACGAAAGGATTTCCTACAGTGGAGCCGGATTGAAGAATGAAAGGATGTGGTCCCTCAGGGTGGGACCGGAATTGTGCCCTGCGGATATCCTTGTAATTGAATGCTCAGCGAGAATCTGGCGCGAGGAGGAGGAACTTTATTACCCACGGGATACGAGGGGGCTGAGACTGGAAATTGATCCGACCCTGGAGCCATCTCCCGGTCTGAAGCCCGGTATCCTGGCAGCTTGCGAATTCAGAAGAGAAATTGTTTCAGATCTTGATAAGTATATGCTTGAAGCCGGCCCGCACTTCTCATGGACAGGTGGAGGCTGGACCGCGATGGCCAGAGTATCCACGGGATACATACCTGGGGATGATGAACTTCCCGTCTGGTTCTTTGACGGCAATGATAGCGGCATCTCATGGAGGACAACATCAAGGATAGGCAAGAGCCTTTCATCAGGGCTTGATATCAGTGTATTCTACTGGGGAAGAAAACCCGCAGGAAGCAGCTGGAATCAGAGAGCCGGCCTGGAGGGGACAGTGAACTTTTAGATGTTAAGAATAATTGTATCCATTGTACTCACGTTATCCTCGGTGGAAGGTTCGCTCACTGTTGAAATTGGGGGCAGCCCTCCCGTTCCCGTTATGTATGAGCTTGGGATTGACTCAGTTCTCGCTTCCGATTCATCTATCACAGTGCTGCAGGAAAGTATTTTGCAGTGGTATTTGGAAGAGGGTTACCCATTTGCCGGGGCGGGATATTATTTCGCGGCAGAGGATTCTCTCAGGGTCAATACCGTTCCCGGAAGACATGCCCTCCTCGAGGAAGTTCGCATTGAGGGAGCACCAGGAACCCGCACCAAGGTTTTTTCAAGACTTCTGTCAATGAAACCCGGTGATACATACGATCGAGAAGCAGTCAACACATGGATTGAAAGAATCGATCGACTGAAATTCGTCGAAGCCACAGGCGTTACCGAACTCTTTCTTGGAGAAGGCGGTAATCTTGTCCTCCTGCAGCACATCCAGAAGGGGAAGTCAGGTCATTTTGCCGCGTCGATGGATTGGCAGGGAAAGAACCTTGAGGGAGCGGGAGAGGTACTTTTCCTGAATCTTGCGGGAACAGCGAGGGAGTTGGAGATTGCCGGCCAGACAACCGAATGGGGTGGTATAAACGCGTATCTGCGGTATAGAGAGCCGTGGCTGTTCGGCATACCTCTTTCAGCTCAGCTGGAAGCATCACAGGATACCCCTGAAAGCTCATGGGTGAACAGGGAGGGAAGCCTTTCCTTTATCTGGAGCATGAACCAAACCGAGATTATGGGAGGTGCAGGCATATGGAGAGGTTATCCGCCGGATGGGGAGCGGCAAAGCTACGATTACGGTCTTGCGGGAATAGCCTGGTACACTGGTTACAGGGTTCCGCAGGGCTGGAATGGACTGGAGATGCAGCTGGAAGCAAGGTCAGGTAATAGAAGCGGGCAGGATTCTTCTGGTGTTCTGACCATGGCGGAACTGAAAATTGACGGAAACATCTACAGGGGTTTCATGGGTTTCGGGGGCAGATTACTGACAGGAGGAGTTATGCAGGGAGATTGGTTCGAAGGGCTTCTTGAGCAGCTGGGCGGGCAGGAAACCCTCAGAGGTTATACTGAGAATGCTTTCAGGGCAGTAAGATATGTAATAGCAAAACCTGAGATATCAATCGGTGAAACCGAAACAAGAATTTACCTGTTCTGTGATCTCGCAGCCATTCGAACCCCGGAGCAGGACATGAAATATCCTGTGGGCTGTGGAGCTGGAATAAGGGGAATGAGCGGTATTTTCCTTGCTGACGCGTCAGCAGGATTTCCGTTCAGGGAAGGACTCGGCAGTGCCAGGCTATATCTTCGTGTTGTCGCTTCGATATAAACTGCAATATCGAAAGTTGCGACTTCCAGGGTGTTTTTACTCCTGCGGAAAGCCCCGGCTATGATCCATCGATTTATACTTTCATTGATGATTCAATTCCTGAATTACCGGAATTGACTCGAAAGTCTCTCCGTTCTTCCTTCTTCGTACCAGAGAATAGATTTCGTTGAATGCTTGATACAACTCCCCTGGTATATCTGTTATGCTTACAGCACTTACTACTACCGGCTGATATTTCGTACCCTTTGCTATTTTTATGAAGTTAGGGCTTTTCTGTTTTGCCACAAGAATATCCGCGTCCATTACTATACCGATAACTGCTTTCATCTTAGCAACTTTCGCATGACCCATATCTTTTGCCGTGTTTCTTCTTTTTTCAATAAATTCGTTATCGGAATTTTCAAAAAGATCGTAGATATGGAAATACTCGGTATCACCCATGTGAGTATCCGCGATAGTTTCTCCATCGTTTGTACCTATGCAAAGCCTGATTTTTTTCATTTGTCTCCTTGTTGAATATACCCTCTATAAGAGGAAACATGTTTGAGGAACCTTCCCGGGTAAAGGATGTTCCCGGGAATTATGGCTGCTGCAAACAACTTGTCCAATTGACGCAGCAGTACCAATACTTTTATTTAATCGAAGTAAGGGAAACACTATTATTAATAGTACCGGGATACTGTGTCCGGGTCTCCTGAATGAATAAGGCACAGCCTGATTTCTCCAAGAGTATCCTGAAAGAATGTTTGAAAGGGGAACGGTATGTCACCTAAGAAGCAGACGATTATATCTGCTGAAATTCTCTTCGACGGCCATAAGAAAATGGAAAACTGCTCGGTGGTTGTTGAGGGTAAGAAAATCATCGATGTTGTTAAGAAAAAGATGAGATCCGATTATCACGGTTTCGTAACACCGGGTTTCATAGACGCTCATTCTCATATAGGAATGGACAGGGAGGGGGAACCCTGGACCGAATCCGAAACCAATGATACTCTCGCTCAGATTCTGCCGGTTAACGACCCCATTAACAGTATCTACTTCGATGACAGGGCATTCAAAGATGCTGTGGATTTCGGCATACTCTACAGTTGCGTGGTCCCCGGGAGCGGTAATCTTCTTGGAGGCAAGGCAAAGATCATAAGGAATTTCATGCCGAACAGGAAAAACGCAGTTATAAAAGACTACGGCTACAAGATGGCTCTGGGGTTTAATCCTCGGTCCACCACCGACTGGAAGGGTGACCGTCCCAATACCAGAATGGGAATCTACGCCCTGCTCGAGCAGAAATTCGATGATGTGCTGAACAAGCGGGACAAGGCGGAACTCGAGAAGGCGAAAAGCCTGCACAAGCTGTCGCAGGATGCAAAAGAGAAAAAGTTCTCGAAGAAGGAACAGGATTTTCAGAAGAAAGCTATTGAACAGGAATATCTCCAGACTTTCAAACCCGCTGAAAAGGCTGTGATTGAACTGCTTGACGGGAAAAAAACCGCCAAGGTTCATGTTCACAAAGAGGATGATGTTCTTTACCTTATCGAGCTGGTTTCGAAATACGGAATTAAAGCTACAGCTGATCACACCGGTGATGTTTTTCACAGGGAAATATTCAACGATCTGGCAAACGCCGGTATTCCTATAGTGTACGGACCATTGGGTTCCGTTGGATACAAGGTTGAACTTAAGCATGCTTACTACCAGAACGTCGGGCTTCTGATGAAATCCAGGGCATTCTACGGCCTGATGACCGACCACCCCGTTATATGGGCACCAGCATTGAGGGACAGTCTTAAATTCTTCCTGATAGCGGGAATGAGCCCTGAGGAGGCCATTTCACTGATTACCTTCAAGAATGCGAAGATTCTCGGAATAGATGATCAGTTAGGTTCCGTTGAAGCCGGCAGGACAGCGAGCCTGCTTGTATGGGACCGTCATCCATTGGACCTCGCGGCTTTCCCGAGAATGGTAATGGCAGAGGGGAAAATCATCAGGAAGTAGTATTCCACCGAATTTTCATCTTCTACAGCGGGATACTATTCCTTCTTTTTACGCTCAGTTATAAAGTGATGTGCAAGGTATCCTATTGCAAAGCCGAGAAGGGCGACGAAGAAGAGAAGGATTATAATGGACATGCTTATCGTCCAGAAGAGAAGATGCACATCAGCTACATTTGTGTTCTGAACGATAAAGACAACAAGCACTATCACAAGGATCAGAATCGCGACCATCTTAGGTTTCATATTACACTACCTTGTTTTGAGTATTTACTATACATACCGATTTTCCTTACATCGAATGTCCGGCATCAGCAGACTGCGAGGACGAGTCCATGATTCCTTTCGGTACTGTCTTAGTTATACAATGCAATCCGCTGTTCCAATCTCCTGATCATCATTTTCATAATGCTGGAAATTCCACAAATCGTACACTGGACTTATTCAACTTTGCGCAACGCTCTGTCGAAGAAGTCAAGAACCTTTCTCATGACATTGATCTGTGTGATTTCCTTGCGAAAGTAATGATCCTCGTCACCGTATATCTCGAGAGTGCATTTCCTGCCGTTGCTCTCCATCCGTTCCTTCAGCTGCTCCGCCTGTCCGAGAGGAACGCGCTCATCCTTAGCGCCCTGCAGTATCAGAAGGGGAGCTGTGATCTCGGCGCAATGGTTAATGGGAGAACGCTGGTGGTAGAACACCGGATTCTCCTCGGGGCTGCCAATCTGATCCTCTATCCACTCCCTCATCCAGCCACTGGTGCTGGTGTGAAATGTCTCAAGATCGACAAACCCGAAGAGATCTACCCCCGCTGCCCATTTCTCCGGCGCCCTGGCCATGGCCATCAGCATCAAGTAACCTCCGTAACTACCACCCAGGAGAGCAATCTTATCCGGGGCGGCCTGTTCAGTTAACTAAAGCCAGTCGGCTCCCGCTATTACGTCCTTCAGATCTCCACCACCCCAGTCGCCAATGCTTCTCTTCTTGAACTCTTCCCCATACCCGGTGCTTCCACGGAAGTCTGGAGCCAGAACAAGATACCCGTGCGAGACCAGGAGCTGAATTCGAGGGTGCCACCAGTTATACGTTTGATAGTTGGGTCCTCCGTGAAGCCATATTACGGCAGGAGGTAACTCGCTGTTCACTTCAGCCGATGGTTTGTAAAGAAGTGCTGGAATCTCAAGCCCATCGAACGAAGCGTAGCAGATCTCCTCGGGAGCTACCAGATCCTTCCTGTCGATGGAATCAGGGAGTGCGTTCGTCAGCTGCCGCAGATCACCGCTATCCAAATCCAAGTGCCACAGGTCGAAGGGATTCCGGGGTCCCTCATGAGTAAAGAGAAGCGCACTGCTGTCTGGAGTGAACTCCATGTCTGAACATAAACCTGATCTTGGCCCCACGGTCTTCATTTCCCCGGTCCCGATTTTAACTGTGGTTATTCTTCGACTCCCGTTCTTTTCAATCTGGCATGCAAGCCGAGTTCCATCAGGTGACCAGACCGGGGTCCAACAATTGCTTTCTTTTCCGGTCAGCCAATTCGTTTCATTCGTTTGAAGATCCAGCAGCCCGATTCGAAAGCAACCGCATTTATTGGACCCGAATGCGATTATCTTCCCGTCAGTTGACCAACTGCCCCAGGCATTGCGATTCGCTTCCGGTCCGATGGCCTGCAGTCCCGCACCATCTCTGTTGATCAATCTCATCTCGTATCGTCCCATTGGCCCCTTGCTGAGGCGACTGTAGAAGAGCAGTCTTCTTCCGTCCGGAGACCACCGTGGGTCAAAGTCATTCTCCGAACCCGAGGTAAGGCGGTGCATACCTTTTCCATCTGACTGCACTACATAGATGTCAAATGATCCTTCGTAGTTTGAGCTGAATGCGAGATGGTTTCCATTAGGTGACCAGGAAAGGCCGCAGAAACCTCCTTTCCCGAGTTCTGTCAGTCTCCTGATTTCATAATTGGTCGGGCTGGTCGCAAACAGATCCGATTTACCCTCATCTACGCCGTGAATGAAAGCGATCTGACTACCGTCCGGAGACCAGCAAGGCAAGGAATTGGAACCAGGGCCTTCTGTCAGCTGCACCGGTCTGAATTCTTCAATCTGTGAGATGAAGATCTGCGTATTGACTTCTGTCTGCCTGGCGAATGCCACGAACTCGCCGTCGGGTGAGAGCGAAAATCCCTCAACAGTCCTAACCCCATTAATAAGCTCCTCGGGTTTGAACCGACGGTGTTTCATAGTTTTATACAATGATGCTACTCCTGTTGCGAAATTTTAGTTCAGGCATCATACTGCCGCGATTCGCTTCTGACGAGAATCCAACCTGTTGAAAGCAATATAAGGATCAGTAATATCCCAATAAAGACAGTAATGGGATTGGCAAGCCACCAGAAATCTAGGTTCTCCGAAAACAATGCCTTGAATTGAGGAACAATATCCGATCTGAGAATATGATCACCTGCGTTGCCAGGATTGTAATAGTCTGAAATAGCATCAAATTGATATGGAACAATTACTGCAATTGACTGAATACATACACCGGCAAGGGCGAGAACCAGGATTAGCCAGCGTTTCCAGCGAGCATCAAACCGGATCAGTGAAGCGGGAAGCAGCAAGAATGGTGTAAGAATCACCAGGAAGCGGGGACCCCAACTGATGCCCCCATACCACATTGTAATCTTGCTGTACAGTAGGAGACCCGTACAGATAATCAAGGTTGTAACCAAGGCAAGTATTTTCCGGGATCTGTACAGGGCAGGAAATGCCAGAAGTCCAAGCAGGAGCGGGGGAGAGTACAGAAAAATGCTTCTGTTCAAACCTATCAGATTTGCTGGAATGCTCGTTGTTAGATTACCTCTGAATGTACCGCTGAAGTATAGTTGATGACCCGCTCCTGTATTCAGCATTGAGCCAAAACGGTAGTAATTCCATAGCATTATCAGCAGAACAAAAAAACCAGATGCAGCAAGGATAAGCCCTGCAGTCCGGAAGATTCTGGAGCGATCTGGATACGATACTGCCACCGCATAGATTAAGAACCATGGAACAAACAACACTGTTTCGAAACGTGTAAGCATGCTGTATCCTAAAAGTAGTCCTGCGAATACTATGTATCGATGAAGAGATTCCTCTTTGAACCTGTAGAGGCAGTAAAGAGCGCTGAAGAGGCATAATGTAGTTAAAGGCTGAGTCCAGTATGAACTTGAGTATGGCCATATGATGCTGCAGCACCCCAGCAGCATGGTCAGAACAAGTGCCCACTTTCTGTTCCCACCGATCCGATTCGAAAAGAGGAAGAATACGACCATAAGAAGCGCCATAGCAAGCGGATTAACCATTGCAGCCATGGTTGCCGAGGGAGTGCTTCCAAGCTCTCGAACAGCGGCAGTCAAATCGATTCGCTCCTCAGTGTTGTCTCCTTCTGTATCGTGGGAATCATCACTGATAATGCTTTCGATCAAGAATCCCAGTGAACCAAGTGGAAGAGATGCAACTGCCAGCCCTGGAGGAAGTGTCAGGTATGGTTTGTCATCACGCCCGATTGCAAAGAAAAGAGATATGCTTCTATCCGTCGCAAGTAATCGATTATTCTGGGGAAGTGAGAGTTGCTGTCTTTGAAGAATGCTCTTCACGAATTCATAATGATAGATGTTGTCTCCAGCAGATACACCTCTGAATGTCAGCATATAAATGGCAGCAAAGAAACAGAATAATGTGATTTGTAATTTCTTGCTTACCATTTGGTTATACTTACTTTCTATTTTCCATCAAGTTTGAGCTGGCCCAACCATTATGTCTAGCGCAGTTCTGCTGAATTTGTTTGCGTCAGCTTTAGGAATTCTTGATCTTCCATTGCTTGTACTTTTCTAAATCCTGCTCAATCGCAAGTAAACAGACACCAACAACTGCAGCGTCATCAAGGTAACCGATAACGGGTATGAAATCCGGTATGATATCAACTGGATTCAGAACATACAGCAAGGCTGCTACAACAGCTGCAACTGTCCACCATGGCAGTTCACGATAGCTACCATTGAAATAATCCTTCACTAGTGATATCATTAGTTTTACATCTTTGATGAATCGGCCTAATGGACCATGGGACTTGAACTTTTCCTCTATCTCGTTTGCCTTTGAGATGACCTTTGCAAGGTCATCGTCCCCAACTTTCTTTGCTCCCTCTTCGAGAATCTTGGATGCCTCTTTTTTGGAGATATTCTTTTTAGCCATCTGTTCAACCATCCTTTCGTGATTACCAGTTCTTGGTTTCTGCATTCATTTTTGATTCGATCACACCCCAGGGGATAATAAAAGGCTTCTTCGTGAAAGTGAGTGATAATTCAGTACATGATGCTGTTTCAGACATTTTGTACGTACCCTCAAATCCCTTTCCTTTCACTTGACCGGATTTCTCATCGTCTGAGAACTCGATATCCAGGTGATCTTCCAGCATTTTCTTAATTTACTCAAGGATCACCGTTGGTTTTGTCTTTACAGCGGTGGCTGTGACGCGAAACCCATACAAAGCAAAAGCAATTGCGTGTCGACCAAGACCACATCCCAGATCAAGCACAGCAGGATGGGATTCGGGCGATTGAGACTCGATGAACGCAATGACTTCCGGGGCTGGCCGTTCCCACCACTCATGATTGTTCGTGTTGTTCCAGTATTTGTCCCAGATGTTGCTTTTCCTTCCAGGATTTCTGATTTCGAAACGCTCTGCATAACCTGTACAAGTGTCAGCGTAACCCATCCCCAAGTATTTGTGACAGGTTCATGTAGTTGTAGAATCATTTCTATCTATTATTAACTTAATTATGATGTTCCTCTATCTCATAAATTATTACCTTTGAGAAATAAGCTGGATTATTATCAAATGCAAGGATTCGATCATTGCCGAAAACCATTTTCCAACATCCCCATCTCATCTCAGCAGGTAGGTTTGTATGAAAAGAAAAGATGTGGTTCCCTGAACTGTCATAGACTTCAAACTGAGGAGATGGATGCTCGCCGCTTCCTGTTGCAACCCAAAGTCTATCGTCTCCATCAATATGAATCGAACTGATAGCATTGCGAACGGGGTCGATCTCCCATCTGTCGCGAATCGCTCTTCTATCATTACTATCGAAGCCAGGAGTATCCAGGACATAACCAAAATGGGCACAGGCCATTTCTTCTTCAGTCCTATACATTCTTGTATAGGGTTCTTGAATAGTGAATACAGTATCCCCTTCAGCAGTAAATTTCATAATAAGGTATTCATCTTTCGATGCCTCGGCACAATAGACGCTACCATCCGACCCTGTTGCAAATGCAAAGTATGGAATTGTCACGGCTCCTTCACCGTTAAACGGATTGTAACGAGAAGCATATTCTATTTCAGGAGCAGTTGAATCGGTCCACTTTGCCAATCTGGTGCCAATTAAGAAATTCTCATCCTCTATAAAATAATGCATCTGGAGTCCAACAACGGATCCATCGCAACCACTTCCGATCAAACTGGGTGATTGTATTAAGAATCCAGAGATTTCCCTCTGATAGTTTAGATCTGAATCAAAATATATTAGTTTCTGTCTCATGAAATCTGTGATACAAATTTCTCCATTAGAAAAGACTGTGATTGATGCTGGTTCCATGAATTCGCCTGGTCCTGAGCCCTCTCTTCCAAAACTGGTTAAAAACTCTCCGTTTGGGCTGAATAAAGAAATCCTGTCTTTCAAAACATCAAGTAGTACTATCCTACCATCTGGCATGAAGTCGGCATCAATGATGTTACCAAAAACATAGTTTGAATCTCCAATTTCGATCCCAATTGAGTCCACCTTTGTAAGTGAAAACCTGGCAGAGTTATCTGATAGGCTGTTGTTTTTTTCGATTAAGTCTGATTCTGATTCCGAGCATCCACAGATTAGAAAAATGAGATAGAACAATATCAGAAAAAGAGTACTCAGGGATTTCATTTCTTTGCTCTTTTCATTTATCTACATTCATGCCGCGCGCAGGACGGCATGAACGTCCTGCATAAACAGAACAGTATTCACCAAGCAAAGATAATCAATACTGTTTCTGGTTGATGCAGTTGTTAACCGCCCATTAATATGTTTCAAGCACAGCTCTTACTTCAGATTGGATATTTTCTAAAATTGCAATCTCTTCAATTGAGGATCTTTTCTCTAAGTCTTTAATTACTTCATGCCCCAAATAATACCCACATTGGCTATATCCTTGAATGTCAAACCAAGAGCCAAAAAATGGTGTAATATCTTGTTTGTTATCAACGAAATGCAGAAATTGCTTTGCCAGCATTGTCTTGTTAGCATGACACCAGCTCAACCATCCGGTTTTATTGTAACCATTTCCCGGATGCCAAGTATTACTTAACAATAGAATGTGTTCGCAGCGCTGAGCAAATCCTTCTGTATACAATTGCCAAAATGGATCTTCAAATTGAGACAGATCGGGATCGTTTCTTAAGACACCATTTACTGCATGTCCAATTTCGTGAGCGATCAAACCTTTTATTGATTTCTTGCCAGACCATTTACATTCAGCAATCATTTCTAGCCCAAATAACACCGAATGGAATTCATCAAGTTTTGTTACCCAACCTGCTCCACAACCAATACCGACATATATGATATAGAGAATCTCAAGCTTTTCAATACCAAAAATATCAGAGGCTCTCGAATGAATAGGCTCTATTTCTTGCATTAGATTCTCATGTGCTTCAGACATACACCTCATTCTGCTAGCAATAAATGGAAATACTTTTGTCTTAGCAATATCTCTCCAATTGCCATTATCTAACTTGTTGTAGTCATCCTTTTGCAATTGTAGAAGGGTGGGCCATTTACACATATAATCGTTAGCCCAAGCGTCAATTTTCTGATTCAAAGATAATTGTCTAGATTCTTTCCAGTATGAAAGAAACGCTGGATATGTATCAAGAATATTTTTCATAGTTTCTTTCTTCTACGGTTAACGTCTGGGCTTAGCTGATTGCAAAATCGTATTGATCGCAGCCTGACGCAATTCTGCTACAGCCCTTTTTGAAATCATCTTTTGGTATCACTTAGGCTAAGATTTCTAACTTCATCACTCATCAGATGCCACATGAACCAATAATCCTTCAGGTAACCTAATTTGCTGTTTTCCGTATTTCCATATTTCTCGGCCAATGCTGAAATATCAGATTTAAGCCAAAGTTGCATTCCAGGAGACTTGTCATCGATTAGATAGATATCGCGAAGAGAATCTTCCATAATGTTTCCAAGTTGAAACTGAGGTAAGTCCCAGTGGTAATCGTAGAGAATGTTATTTCTCTGGTATATTGCTTTTGCTCTGCAGTCGGGATTTTCTTCAGAACTGCTAAGTTGTTTCTCTATCTCTTTCGGATCGGAACAGATATCAACCCATTGGCTCTCTGATCTGTAATAAGATTCTATCCACTGCATAAATTCCTTTGGCAAGGGAGCAAGATCTTCGATTGATGGTGCGAGGGCAGAGTTGTTATGCCAGGTTTCCGAGTAGAATGGAATCGAAATACTATGCCAGTCATCTTCAAGCTCTTCTGCAAGCCTAGCAATCTGATCTGCATTCTGGCTGGTTATAAACAGATTCCACTTAAGCCGGAATCCTATATCTTTTGCCCGTTGTGCAGCCCTGCGGATAAGCTGATATGAATCATTCCGTCCTGCAAACCAGTTGTGATAGTCCTTTTCTCCAAAAAGGCTCATATTCAGGATTTTCACACCACTTTCCCTGAACTCATCCAGTATTTCTTTCCATTCTGATCTCGTGACCAGTCCAATGCCATTAGTTGAAAGCAGTGGTAAGTGGACTATCCCCATTTCACGGGCGTAGGAAAGCAGCTCTATTATCTCCGGATACAAGGTTGGCTCATCCTGAATGCATATACGGGCGCTGTCTGTTATTGCAGGATCATCTAAAACTCCCGCATAGTTATCGACCATCTTTTTCACATCTTTAAATGGTCTGGGTTTTTCGATAAGTTGGGATATAAAGCAATGCTTGCATTTCTGCGTACAGGGGGAGGTTTGAAGAATCAGGCTGGTATAACTGAACTTTGTGCTTTCCATGACCTCAGTTCATTTCAACGCTCTAAATCAGCAGGCTGCAAAAGCATTAGCAACTATTAACATGACCGCAGTGCTGCTGAATTTAGTTGTTGTGAATCAATCATCAACTTTCATTATTGTTGATTTCTATCAACAAGCTCAAGAATGTATACTCGGGGATAATCAGCTGGGTTATGATCCCATCCCAATATTCCTGATTCCGTTACTTCGATATTCCAATATCTGGCTATGGCTGGTAGTGTGGTTTCTATAGAAGTAATAGGTGAGCCATCTTCTATTGTATAAAGATCGAAAACCGGTGAAGCAGTTTCTCCTCTGCCAGATTTAACCCATAGTCTATTGTATTCATCCACACCAATTAGTAATCCAGCATTTCGAATAGAATCCGGTTCCCAGTCTGCGGTCAGTTCGGAGGATGTTGATTCAGTTCCCGGTCCCGGAACAACAATCCCAGGACGAGCAGCATCAATTTCTTCGCTGGTCATATGCGTGACCTCCCAAGGAATTTCGTTAGTGAAGGAAGTGTCACCCGCAGCGGTGTATCCAGCGATAGCATACTCATCAATAGATGACGGACAGCAGAAAAGTCTTCCATCAAATGTGGATGTATAATTATATGATATCCTATCCTCGGATTGATGATCTGAGTAGTTCTCAAAATAAACCAGATCTGGTTCTGTAGAATATGACCAGACGCAGTATTCGCTGCCGCTTAAGACCCTCTCCTCTTCCTCATCGTAATAATAGTTTATTCTCTTGCCTATTATCGAACCATTTGCACCTCGTCCTATTGACATAGGGGCCATGGGATAAAATCCACCCAGATCCCTCACGAATGAACAGGTTGAGTCGAAAAATACTATTTTGCCTGCATGAATATCGGATACTGCAAACCCCCCATCCGAAAGTGCGGTTATTGTGAATGGTAGAAGGAACTCACCTGGTCCGCTTCCTCCGGATCCTGCCTGAGAAATGAAATCACCATCCTCGGAGTAGACCAAGACCTTCTTCCTGTTCATATCAAGCAGAGCGATACGTCCATCGATCAAGAATGTTGCATCAATGATTGTCCCAAACACATAGTTGGAATCACACAGTTCTATTCCAATCGAGTCAGCCTTAATTAAATCATACCGGGGTTGAGAGTTATGAATTCCAACTTCGCTTGGATCTGAATCAGATTCAGCACAACTAAACAAGAAAAAAAGAAGTGGAAGAAGGAATGATGTTTCAATCACCTTTTTCATTTGTTTCCCATTCATATTCACTTCGAATGAGCCGCTTCATCCCAATTGCCAAATGCATTACAAAGTCGGCTCTATTCGATCGTTAGATTTATTATCGCTCCATATATCTACTAAATCCAGCAATCTTGAACAAGATATTTTTGTCTTTTCTTGTAATGTTCCATTTTCGTATGGAAAGCGTTGCGATTTCGGAAGCCTAGATTAGTCTTAGGCCAGAACCTGATTTGAGCTTCTGCTCCAAAACCAGGAGTAAAGTCATAGTGTTGATTTAACATGTAGGACTGTAGAGTGCCAAGGAATTCAATACTGTGATGGTTTTCTTGCGCAGATGCTGGCAAAACTGAAAGCAGGCATATTATCACAACTAGGGTAATAGCTCTAAATGAGCGATACTTGACTCGGTTATCAAACCCAAGCGATTTTAGTATTTTAAGATTGGTCATGACTGTATCCCCTCTTCATTCAACGTTTTGTATAACCAGCAAAGATATTACCTTGGCTTATGGCTTTGCATTTTTGGCTGGTTCATGCGATTGTTCGCTTCCGTATCTCAGATGCTCTTCTTTGATCTTGAGTGTCTTGCATAGACGCTTGATCATGGCATAAGAGTAGGTGCGTCGGCCATGCTCATAGTCACTGACCATATTCTGGCGGATACCCAGTTTCTCGGCGAGTTGGGTCTGAGTCAGACCGGCCTTAAGGCGAGCACCAGCAAGCAGGTTGCCGATACGATTCTTTTCCATCTCATGCCAGTATTCAGTACTCTCGATGGAAACAGATTCGTCTTCTGGCTCGTTGACCAAGACGGTAACGTCGTACTTTTTCTTGATCCAGGCGAGCAATTCGTCAACATGTTCGCCGTGAATCGAAATCTCAATATGGGGCTTGTTCACGAGAGCTAACATAATACACCTCAATCACTATTTCGTCTTTTTGGCATGTCCAGCATGCCACATATCTGTAATTCAAATGGCAATGGTATCGATCCTTACCCAGTGGTGAGAAGTTTCGCCATGTTTTTTGTATCGGGCCATCTGCCTGGAGATCCGCGATCAATAAGAAAAGGAGCTTCTGAACATCAACGGGCAGCTTCTTCAGACGGTGGCTGATTTTCTTCTTGATTCGAACTTCATATTTCATTGTAGTTATAATATAACCTATAACTTGGATTTCTGCAAGTTATATTTCTCGAAGCGAACGCTTCGAATGAACCGCAAAACTTTTTGGCTACAAATCTGGAAAGTCGGCTCTATTCGATTGATACTCATTGAGGCCTCCCCCTCGGCATGCCATCATGGTATGCTGGGGGTGCGAACCCTAACCCAAAAGGAGGAGACCTAATGAGATTCTATACTACCACACACCAATATTACTGCGGCATCGACCTTCGCGCCAGGGTGATGTATCTCTGCATCATCAGTTCAGATGGTGAAATCGTTCTTCACCGGAACATGAAAGCTGATCCGGAATCTCTTCTCAAAGCTATAAAGCCTTACAGACCGGATGTTGATGTTGGCGTTGAATACATCTTCACCTGGTACTGGGTGGCGGATATATGTGTTGAAGAAGAGATTCCATTCACTCTCGGGCATGCTCTGTATATGAAAGCCATTCATGGCGGAAAGGCCAAGAACCATGATCCCCAGTCATTATACCTGCTCCGAACCATTTACGGAATCGGGAAAATCTTGTCTCTGACGATCCTCTACGAGATAGGGGACATTAATCGCTTCCCGAGGGTATAGAACTTTGCTTCATACAGCAGGCTGGTGAAATGTGCCAGAGAATCTGCCGGCAAACGTTATGGAACTTCCGGAAGCAAGATCGGGAATGTTCATCTGAAGTGGGCATTCTCTGAAGCTGCTGTACTGTTCCTGAGAGGAAATCCGGAAGGGATGAAATACAAGAAGCAGCTGGAGAGAAAACATGGCAAGGCCAAGTCACTCTCCATTCTTGCTCATAAACTTGGAAGGGCAACCTACTACATGCTTAAGCGTGAGAAGGCATTCGATATGAATAAATTCCTCAGGGCGTAAGGGAGGGAGCGGCCAAGCCGAACAGCTAACTGTGACCGAAAGGAAGAAGCTGGATGAGTACCCTTGCTGAAAACTTCGAGAGAATCTGGCCTTGACCAGGATGAAGGTACCTCAGCGTATTCCTGGTAAACATCTCGATTGATTGGATGGTCGTTCCGCTCCCGCAGAAATGATAAGTATTCGATGAAGTGTTCTGCTCCTCCCCCGAACCCGGAGCTAACTGGTGAATGCTACGGCATTCAGCCCGACGTTTTGAATGGGACGGCATGAGGGAACGTATGTGTTTCTAGGACGCAAAGAATCATCTTTGCCAGTTCATTCAGGATGAGCTGCAGATCCTCGATAAGTGTTTGGGCAGAGCCAAGTATTGAAACAAAGACAGAACGCAAAAACTGAATACAAGACGATAAATGAAAACAGTTAGCACATGCTGTCGGTGACGAACTATGCCCCTTGACAGAGGGGGGCCTCATAAGTGTTAGCTGCCTGGGAAAGCATTTCTTCCCACTTCACATGATTAAATTGTATTTCATCGTAACCAGAAAGGTCATCCTCAAAGAAATCCAATGGATTGTACAATCCCGGCGGGAAGGAACTCCTGAGGGTAAAGCTTTTCCCGGAGATTCTTCGAAGTTGGGCAGGCAGGGAGTATCGACCGTGATTGTACGAAAGCAAGATAGTCGAATAACCGATTATTCCTTCGAAGTGCTTCGTACACCTCTCGAGAGAACCCTGCATTTCTGGAATATGAACCGTTGCATCTGGCTTCAGAAATTGTTATAATTTAAGCTAATTACCAAATTCGTATAGTTTTAGTCAATAATTAAGAAGGAGGACTAATGAAGTATATACTTATACTGCTTATCGCTGTTGTTTCATTGTTCGCAGGGACTATTCAGCCTGCGCTTCAGCAGGAGATGACGTCTTCATTCAGTACCGATCTGATACCGGTATTCATACTGGTTCAGGGAGAACTGGATACCGACTGGATCGATGCTGCTACTGCGAATATGACGAGGGCGGAAAAGCAGCGGTTCGTAGTTGATGCCCTCAAGGAAAGGGCTGAGATCTCTCAGGCACCTGTTCTTACGGAACTTGAAGCCTTCAGTTCGGAGCAGGTCGTTGAGATTCACACTTTCTGGCTTGCCAACGCAGTCTACTGCGAAGCAACCCCTGATGTTATAAGACAGATGTCGAACCGCTGCGATGTATCCCTTGTTGAGAAAGGTAACTACGAAAACAGCGGACTGATAGAGCCTGTTGAAGTTCGTGAGCCTTCGAGGGAAGAAGCAGGCAAGGCGCTTACATGGGGCGTATCAAAGATAAACGCAGATGATGTATGGGCACTTGGCTACAACGGCAGCGGAGTTATCGTAGGTGTGATAGACACCGGAACCGATTACAACCATCCTGATCTTCACAACAATATGTGGCATGATACTGCAGCGGGATATCACTACGGATACGATTTTTACGATAATGATAACGATCCCATGGATACTTATGGCCATGGAACACACACTTCAGGAACTATCTGCGGTTCAGGTACAAATGGAACTCAAACGGGTGTAGCGCCGGGAGCCACCTGCATGGCTCTCAGAATCAATTACTATGTTGGCGGTTACCCAACCTGGATCCAGGCCATGGAGTTCGGAACGGATCATGGCGCGGCTGTGCTTTCAATGTCCATGGGCACTACTAATAACTCGACACTGAGAACCGCTGAGGAGAATCTTTTAACTGCTGGTGTTTTTCACAGTGTTTCAGCTGGTAATTCTGGTCCGGGCTCAGGTACTATAGGCTGCAGTGGCGACTGTCCACCGCCATGGTTCCACCCCGACCAGACATATCATGGAGGGCAGAGCGCTGTCATTACTGTGGGTGCAACGGATAGCGGTGATAATATCGCCAGCTTCTCAAGTCGTGGACCGGTAACCTGGTGGAGTGATTACAGTGACACCTCACCATTGATCGATCCTGATATCAGCGGACCGGGTGTTGATGTGGTCAGTACTGAGTGGGGTACAGGCGGATATACGACCATGGATGGAACATCAATGTCCGCTCCGCATATTGCCGGTGTTGCTGCCCTCATGCTTTCTGCTAACCCAAGCCTTTCAGTTGCCAAGCTTGACAGTCTTATTGAGGTTACCTCCATGGATCTTGGATCCAGCGGGAAGGATAATACCTACGGTGCAGGCAGAGTAGATGCTTATCAAGCTGTTCTGGGTGCTCTTTCTTTGGTTGGTATTGCAGATAATCCACAGGGCGTTGATCCTTCAGGACTCCTGATGGGTTCGATCAATCCCAACCCTGTTCATGGCCTGGCTTCTTTCGAGATTTGCACAGAGAATCCAGGAATGGTTGACATAGGTGTTTTCGATTTATCGGGCCGCAGGATTGCGATTGTCAGTTCTGAAGAGATAGCCGCCGGAACCCATGCCTACAGCTGGATAGTTCCTGAAACAGTGGGGAACGGTATCTATTTCGTTCGTGCCAAAGTAAACGGTATTACTGTTTCATCAAGGATGACAATCATTAAATAGCAGTATTTCGACTGTTGTGAGAAGAGGGCACCGGGTCAGGGTGCCCTCTTTCTACCTCTCGGTACGAACAGGTATTTGAAAAACAAAGAGTTATCTATTATCCGGTTAGTGAATAATACTCACAGTTTCTGTTATTTCCGCTGTCCCGGTTGTTATTCTGAGCAGATATACTCCCGATGGAATATTGCTTACATCAATATCAAGTCTGGATGCTCCGATGGGCCTCTACAGGCAGATACGTTCTTTCAAAGGCTTATCTTGAGGAGCTTCTCAGGCACGATTCCAGGGAGGTAAGGATCGCAGCTGCCAGAACAGTCATAAGCCTTGTGAGAAACAGGCGAAACAGAACGATTGATCTCATGCATAACCTCTTGCATCCGGTATCAGGTTTTGTTATTTTTACTAATGTAAGTTAACCAATTCTATTAATTTATCCTTGTATATCCGCTAATGAATAAGGAGACAATACAGGAACTGTAGAGAGCCTCAGGTGTTATGGCTTTATAGAAATCAATCTAAAACATAATTGCAAACAAATACATTATCCATATGAAAGGATGTGAGAATGAAATATCTTTTTACCATTATACTGTTTATATCGGCGTTTTCCGCTTCTGCAGGCCAGATGATCGTACCGGTTTCACTGGACGTTTCCGCGATCAATTTCGATGAAGCCGGTATTTATACAAGAATAACTGGCACTGGAATGCGACTCATGGGAGCTGAGGGAGAACCGAGTCTTCCCGAGTTTACTGCCAGGATAGCCCTTCCAACCGGATGCGCGGCAACCGGCATTGAAGTGGTGGACGCGGTTTATACAGACATCCGCGGCCGCTACACTGTATTGCCGGCATCCGCGCCTGTTCCTCTTTCGGTCGAGCAGGAAATACATCCGGTTGAACCTGACCCGCATATTTACAGTTCAAGCACTCCATATCCTCAAAGACCGGTCAAGTTTGCCGGCTCAAGTGTTATTATGGGAATCCCGGTTACTTACGTGAACGTATTCCCTGTAAGATGGAATCCTGCCAGCAAAACTATCGAAATTCTTACAGACCTTACGCTGAATGTAACCTACGAGAACAGCCCCACAGCATCCACAGTATTCAGAAGAAGCATACAGAGCGAACTGCGCTCGCAGGAGATAGTCAGGAATTCAGTTGTGAACCCGGAAGCCGTTTCAAGCTCGGGCGCCGCAATAGTTGACTCGAAGGATCTGACCTACGGTGAATACGTAATCATCACCTACCCCAGTTACGAAAGCTACGCACAGAATCTGGCCGACTGGAAAGCCTCAAAGGGTGTTCCCACAAACGTTTACACAACCACCTGGGTACAGAGCCAGTATTCATGTTATGATTTGCAGCAGGAGATCCGCGCATTCCTGACTGATTGTCGAGATGAGGGTGTTGAATACGTTCTCATATATGGAGATGACAACAGAATAGCCGGAAGAGACGTAAAGATCTCTACCAGCGGCTACACCGAGTATCCACCAGTTGACCTTTACTGGGCTGACATCAACGACACCGGCCCCGGTGTTGACCTCTGGGATAGCAACCACAACCATATCTGGGGTGAATACGGTATCGATAACGTTGATTACCATCCGGACCTCTGGGTTGGAAGGGCAAGTGTAAGCGATTACGTTGATTGCACCACTTTCAATGAGAAGGTTTATGCATACGAACGTATCTCAGCCACAGACTATTTTGACTCAGCTCCCATAGAAATAAGAATCGGTTACACAACAGGTTTCCTTTTTGACGCTACTCCTGATGTTTGGGGGTACACTGGTGCTGAGATGATCTCAGCCATGGTTCCCTCTTCAAGCTGGAAAGAAGAAAAATGCTACGAACATAGTAGCAATAACAGCAGCACAATCACCATAAATATGATAAATGCCGGCCCCCATCATGTGTACCATGCAAGCCATGGCGCCAAGACATCGATGTACACGTCGTACGGAAGTGATTACACTACAACCAATATACTGGCTCAAACCAATATTTCAAGCGGTAATCTTCCGGCGATCTGGAACTCCATCTCTTGCCTTATCGGCCATCTTGACGGTTACGAATGCTGCGGTGACGCCTGGCTTAATTCCCCCAACGGAGGTGGCTTCGGAGCTTTCAACGCCAGGTACGGATGGGGATCCTATACCGCCGGTTATGGCCCCAGCGAGATCCTCTCAAGGAACTTCTACGATGTGATGTGGAACGATGACCTTTACAACCTTGGTGTGGCTCACCTCATGGGCAGCGACGCGATGTGCCCGCCTTCCGATGATTGCGATGACTGGTGCGTAAAGGAATACAACCTCTTCGGAGAACCTGAATTACCTATGTGGTTTATTGACGCTTCGGATCTTTCCGCTTCTTATGACGGTACTATCTCAGTCGGTCCCGGCAATGTTACAATAACTGTGACTGACCCATCAAAGGGTAATGTCAGTGGTGCCAGAGTCTGCCTTCAGAAGGGCAACTGGCAGACCGGAGAGGTCTACGAAGTTGGAACAACCAACGCAAGTGGTTCTGTAACACTTTCTGTCAATCCAACATCAACAGGCTCCATTTCCGTAGTTGCTTGGGCAAGGGATCATATATCCTATCAGGGCAGCATCACTGTAGTACCTACTGGAATTGAACGTGATGATACTCCGGTATTTGTCAATAACGTAAGCGCTGTTTACCCAAGTCCCGCCATGAGCAGTGCTACAATACCCTTCAACCTTGCATCTGCAGGTGCCGCCAGGATCGATGTCTACGATATAACAGGCAGGATTGTAACTACCCTTGCTTCAGAAGAGATGGCAGCGGGTCAGCACAGTCTTGTCTGGAACCTCGAAGATAGCAATGGCGCAGCAATTCCTTCCGGTGTATACCATGTAAGGATTGTTACCGCTGACTGGACTGGCACAACAAACCTTGTTGTAGCAAGATAGATTCTTCGAAAAGCGGAGAGGAAAGGGCGGTTTTTTCCCGCCCTTTCTTTGGTACCGGAGGAGGGACTTGAACCCTCAAGTCCACAAGGGACAACGGATTTTGAGTCCGCCGCGTCTGCCATTCCGCCACTCCGGCAATGACTCTAAACGTTCATCGATTGTCGGCAATCTCAGTTCTGCGGAATATGAACGATTGCAGAGAGGAAATGCAAGGGGTGCGAACACGGTGAAGGTATATTTCATCTTGACAAATGAGACTTTTTGAGATAAATTTGTTCACTTATCGGGCCCATAGCTCAGTTGGCTAGAGCCACCGGCTCATAACCGGTCGGTCCCTGGTTCGAGTCCAGGTGGGCCCACCAGTCTCCTTTTGCCTGGAAGGGCGGGTAGCTCAGTTGGTTAGAGCACAAGCTTCACACGTTTGGGGTCGCAGGTTCAAATCCTGTCCCGCCCACCATTCCATGAAGCGGAATAAGCGGTGTTGTGATTATGTACTATGATGCATGCATTACATTTGAAACCGATTTTAACGGGGTACCCTCTGGGTACCCTATTTCTTTTTGTTGAACTTGCGGGGTGGAACTGATGAAAGAAGATCTAAAAAAAATATTGCTTTTGCAGGATGTTGATTCCCATATTGATCGAGTATCTGCGGAAATTGATGAGATCCCGCGTGAAAAGCTTATCCACGAGCGGGAACTCGAATCGCAGAAAACCGATTACGAAAAGGAAAAGAAAAAGCTGGAGGAAACAAGGGAATCAGGCAGAAAATACAATGCTGACATGGAAGTAAATGAGAATAGACTGGCTGAGTTCAAGACAAAACTTCTGGAGATGAAAACAAACGATGCCTACAGAGCCATGATGGAGCAGATAAAATACACAGAGAACAGGATCAACGATCTTGACAGTAAGATAATCGAAAATATGTACGAAGAGGAAAACGGTGAAAAAGATCTTGAAGAAGCCAGAAAAATATGGGAGCGGAATAAAAAACGATCAGAAAAAAGGCAGGATATCCTTGATGGTCAGCTGGAGGTTCTGAAGGAGAACATTGAAGAACTGATGGCTGAAAGAAAAGAGATAGCCTCAGAGATCGGTAAGCGCCTGCTTGATAAATACGAACAGCTCCGTACGGCAGGCAGGGGGCTGGTGGTCGTGGGGCTTGAAAAGGGAACCTGCGGAGGCTGCCTTACTAATATTCCACCACAGACCACTGTTGAGATAAGCCAGGGTGAGACTTATATCTGTCCTATCTGTGGACGATTTGTAATCTGGAAAGATGACAGCTCCATGGCTGGGGCAAAATAACTATATTTTAATTATGAGGGTCAGGTGAGTGGCCGCCCCCCAGGGGGAGGAAAGTCCGGGCTCCACAGGGTGGGACACCGGGGAAATCCCGGTTCCGGTGACGGAAAGAATGTGCCACAGAAACGAAACCGCCTCCGATGGTATTCTGCAGATCTATTCCGTATAGATAACGAAGCCTTTTTCGGAGGTAAGGGTGAAAAGGTGGGGTAAGAGCCCACCGGGATGCTGGTAACAGTGTTCGCACGGTAAACCTTGTCCGGTGCAAGGCCGAATAGAGAGGGAGGTCTCTTAGAGACCGGGGAGTTACTCGTTCCCTTTGACCTCCGGGTTGGCTGCTAGAGGTGTCAGGTAACTGGCATCCCAGATGGATGGCCACTGCCGCCCCAGGGCGGAACAGAACCCGGCTTACAGCCTGACCCTTATTACATTTTGGAGGATTTGTGAGGAAACGCTGGACAGCCAGACCTGTGCCAAGATTGAACATTGAAGAGGCTGATAATCCTCACAATCTTCCGGATTCCATCTCTCTTCTTCTTGCCAGACGGGGTTTCTCGGGAGAAAAACTGGACAGATTTCTCCATCCTGATATGGATTTCCTGTCATGCTGGCAGGATATAGGAGGAATTCAGAAGGCTGCCGAAAGGATTGTTTACAGCATTCAGAATTCTGAAAACATTATGGTTCATGGCGATTTCGATGCCGATGGAATTACAGCTACCACAATAGTTTACATGGGATTGCGGTCACTGGGAGCCAACGTCGATTATTTCATTCCGGACAGGTTCGAAGACGGATATGGACTGGGCGAATCCAGTATTGAAGCATGCAAGGCTGCTGAAACCAATCTGTTCATTACCGTTGACTGCGGTATTACCGCAGCCGGATACGTTGATGTTTTAAAAAGTATGAACATCGATACCATCATCACCGATCATCATCAGCCCGGAAGTATACTGCCTGATGCGGAGGCTGTTGTTGATCCCGTACTGGATGGCGATACTCCTTACGCAAAACTGGCCGGTGCCGGTGTTGCCTGGATGGTTCTAAAGGCCGTTTACGAATTGTTGGGTGCCGATACCGATTATCTTCATGAACTGCTCCAGCTTGTAGCTATAGGTACAGTAACGGATGTAGTGGACCTTGTCGAAGACAACAGAATTCTGGTTTCCGAGGGGCTGAAGCTACTCCGCGCGAAAGCATTTCCCGGCATATCCGCACTTGCTGAATCGGCCTCGGTGAATATTAAGAAAATCAGTTCAACGGATATTGCGTACTACCTGGGCCCAAGACTCAATGCGTGCGGCAGGATAGGCCATGCGGCGGACGCGGTCAAGCTGCTTCTTGCAGGCAGCGGTGAAGAGGCTGCGGAACTGATGGTAATCGTGGAGGAAAACAACAGGATACGTAGAAAACTTGACCGCAGCATTGAAAAGCATGTCGTTAAGCTTGTTGATGATCTTGATGATCCGCGCTGCATAGTAATGGCGGACGAAGGATGGCATCGGGGTGTAATAGGTATTGTTGCGTCAAGGCTTGTTTCAAGGTACGGTGTACCATCGATTATGATTTCCATCGAGAACGGTAACGGTTTTGGCTCCGCGCGGAGTGTTCCGGGAATACCAATTCATTCAATTCTAGCCGGAATACAGGCGGAACATGGGATAATGGATAGTCTGGGAGGTCATCCTATGGCTGCGGGGTTCAGGATTCCAGGAAGTAATATCTCCATTCTAAGAGAAGAGCTGAACAGAATTTTTTCCGGTAAAGAGTGGGAATCCCGTCTGGGTTCGGTTCTGTACATTGACGGTAAACTTGAGGAACAGGATTACAGCGCTGAAACTTTGCGAGCTATGGAAAACATCGAACCATTTGGCGAGGGCAACAGAAAGCCTGTATGGCTGGCAAGGGGAGCCTATCCGGTTCAGTGGAGAGCGGTAGGAGAGAACGCGAAACATCTGAGCTGTAATTTCAGAATAGGTTCTGGTATCTATAAGGCTATCGGTTTTAACATGGTAAACAGCCAATCCCTGTTCAACGGAAAAGTTGATCTCGCGTTTATTCTGGCACTGGATACATATCGCGGGGACGGAAGTATACAGCTTATTCTCAAGGGTATCCGAAAGCATCGGAGGGCTGCGAATTGAAACCTGCTATTTCAGAGATGATCGAGGATGTTTTCAATGGGAATATTCTGAATTCAGCAATTCCGGAATATTCGGTAAGGCCCCTCCAGGTAAAATTTGCCAGGGCGGTAGGTTCCGCAATGAATACCGGGGGCATTTATCTCTTCGAAGCCGGTACCGGGATCGGAAAAAGCATAGCTTACATTATTCCCGCTATCCTTTCCGGCAGAAAGATATTCATATCCACAGCAACGATAACACTGCAGGACCAGCTGGCCAACAAGGATGCCCCGGCTGTGCTTTCGGCACTGGATTCCGATGCCAGGATAAGTGTGCTGAAAGGTAGAAACAACTACCTGTGCCTGAGGAAATGGAAATCGGGAAGCCCATCGTTCAAGATAGAGAGCGATTTCGAAAAATGGGCTAAAACAACGAAAGATGGTGATATATCTTCCTATTCGGAAGAACTTCCATTTTCCGTATGGAGGCATTTCAGATCCGACCATCTTGACTGTACCGGGTCTTCCTGCAGTTTCAGGGGTTCCTGCTATTTTTTCAGGGCAAGGAATCAGGCCAGGAAATCGGATATCCTGATACTGAACCATCACCTGCTCATATCAGGACTTATGGCCGATGAAGTACTTCCAGGAGCGGATGTGCTTGTAATAGATGAGGCCCATCGCCTTGAGGATGCAGCCAGTTCCTGCCTTGGATTGTCACTGAATGAAGGTATGCTTCTGCCGATTTTCGACGGAATTGCTTTCAGTGAGTTGGATACGGAGAAAAAGGCTTCTCTGCTGGAAAGAACCAGGCAGCTTTCCGCAGCGATTGCTGATCTTACCGATGGGGTAAAAGAAACATCCGTTTGGGATCCTGTGGATAACAGTGATGGGCTTTCCGAAGTCCAGAATATTGCCAGACAGCTTGTTTCCGATGTTGAAACAATTGAGGATATGCTTCCAGTTGTGCAGGCTGCATCTGCTGTTGTGCTTATTACCGGTGGATTTCTTGATATAAGTACCGAGGAGTACTGCTGTTTCGTTGAAACAGGTCGGAAACAACATGTTTTAAAGGGTGTTCCACTGGATATCGGACCTGATCTGATCGATACCGTATACTCGAGGTTCGATACTACTATTCTGACTTCAGCCACGCTGACCGTAGCCGATGAATTTGATTTCTTCCGCAGCAGGCTCGGGGCATGGGATGCCCTTTCAAAGAGTTTTGGAAGTCCTTTTGATTACTCATCGCAGGCTATCCTGTCGATACCTGACAATCTTCCCCATCACAATTCACATGAAGATCTGGCCATGGCCGCATGGCGATGGGGCAAAAGACTTGCAGAGCAGCTGAACGGAAGAACTCTCATGTTGTTCACCAGTTACAGGAATCTGAAGCTGGTGAAACAGATAGCTGAAAAGGAGCTTCATCCCGACATCAGGCTTTTTGTCCAGGGTGAGATGTCAAGAAACGGTATACTCAGGAATTTCAGGGAATCCAGCAGTGCGATTATTCTTGGTACTTCCTCATTCTGGGAAGGTGTTGACCTTCCCGGCAGCATGCTTCAGGCAGTTGTTATTGACAGGCTTCCCTTTGCCTCTCCAGGACATCCGCTTATAAGGGCAAGAATGGATCTGATCGAAAAACAGGGTGGAAGCTCCTTCGGACAGTATTCCCTGCCCCTGGCTGCGGTGCGCCTCAGACAGGGGGTGGGCAGGTTGATCAGATCGCTTGATGACACGGGAGTCGTAATGATCATGGATAGAAGAATTCTTACCAAGAATTACGGCAACGTATTCCTCCGATCCATTCCGCCGTTCAGAATGGTCTCAGAGAATCAGGTTATGGATTTTGTAATGGAACACTGTTCCACCTCAGGTGTATCATCAATGAAGGGTGCAAAGGAAAAAAAGGGTGAGGATAAATGATTATAATGTATAACGAAATAAAAGGTTCTTGCCTGAAATGTCTAATAGTGCAATATTTGCCATCTACTACTCGAGCTATACTTAACAGTGCATTATTTGCATCATATGTCTAATGGAGGAAAGAATGATAAGAATAACGTTTGTGATAACATGCCTGATACTCTTGGCCTGTGGCACCGCACTTGCTTCAGGGGATTCTGAAGCTGCCAGAGTCGGTATAGTGCCCTTCGGCTACAGTGGTTCTGATGCTCGCTGGGTAAGCGAGAAACTATACGATGGTCTTGAGGATATTTTTGAGGAAAGTCCCGAATTTTCCTTCATTTCCGATGATGATCTTGATGAAGCATTTGAGAATCTGGGTTTTAATCCATCTGACTTCGAATACGGCGTTCCGCCAGACTTTGTGGCTGATGCCGGTGTTGCACTGGGAGCTGAGATGATAATTTACGGTAACATTGCTCCTGCTGGAGATGAATTTCAGGTTTACTGGAATGTGAGTATACCCGCTTCGGGTAACACGATTAACGCTGATCCTGCCATGGTCGCGAAAAACTCCGATCCAGTGAGGGAACTTGCCGAAAGCATGGTCGCCGAGCTTTCGGAGCTTGTTGGCGGCAGAATCCAGCAGGCACTGGACCAGGCCACGTTCAGTATCCATATGAATAACTGGTCCATGGCTATCATGTTTTTGAATCAGGCACTTTCGGTTGATCCGACGCTGCTTGAGGCAAGGTTCCAACTTGCAGATATCTACCTTGAAGCGGACGTGGATTCAGTAGACAAAGCCCTTGAAATGTACGAAGGAATTCTCGCTGAAGATGAAACAAACGCAGATGCATTAACAGGAATCGGAAATGTACATCTTGCACTTGATGATGCCGCCAGCGCAAAGACTTACTTCGAGAACGCTGTTGATGTTGATCCGGAGAATGCGGATGCTTATCTCGGCTTGGCTGAGGCATATCAGGCACTTGGTGAGCTTGATCAGGCAATTTCCAGTTTTGAAACAGCACTTGCGGCCAACCCGGATAACCTTTCCATCAAATTCCCGCTTTGTCTTCTCTATTTCCAGACGGAAGAGTATTCCAAAGCTATACCGTACATGGAGGAAATACTTGCTATAAACAGCAATATGAGTGGCCTCAGACAGCGCCTTATCCAGTCCTATGTAAAAATAGGCGATTACGGTAAAGCTGCGGACAACGCTGTTATTTATCTGGAATCGGATTCGGGCAATTCACAGAAGATTCTCTACACTGCACAGATTGAATCCTGGGCAGGCAGAACCACCAGTGCTGCCAACAGGCTGGAGTCTCTTATCTCCAGTACCGGAAGCAGAGAAGCTTATATACTTCTTGCGTCTATCTACCGTGACAGCGGACAGCGGGGCGCAATGCAGGGAGTATTTTCCCGCCTAAGCAGTTCCTATCCCAATGATCCACTTGCCAACTATATGATGGGGGCATTCTACTACCAGAGTGGCTCAAACAAGGCTCGAATATCGGAACTCGTTTCCGAGAATATTCCAACCTGGCAGGGTGCCATAAACGATCTTAATACCGCAGTATCATACCTGTCGAATGTAACCGGATACAGGGCAAGCAGCGCACAGAGCATGATTCAGGCAGCCAACAATTCGATCTCTCTCTGCGAAGAGAAGATCGACAGAGTCGAGAGGTACAGCCAGTAAGAACATTCTGAGCGATCTATAAGCTATCGCCGGTATGGTTACGCCCAGCCGGCGGTTTCTTTTCCATTCGCTTACATTTAACTGAAATCATGATATCAGGTTATGTAATTTGAGAAAGCTGTTCTATCCTTTTGTACGGATATGTTTTCAAGTATCTCAACGATGTCCGGATCGTAGATGAGTCCTGCTCTTCTTTTAAGCTCGAGGATTGCGTTGTCAAGTGACTGGTTGGAGAGATTTGCAGCGAAATTACTTGAGACTGATAAAATTCTTGAAATGGCAGGGATTGATTTCCCACGCAGATTATCAGGTTTTCCAGAACCATCGTAATTCTCGGTCAGATGTCTTATTCCTTCGACGACTTCAGGGGGCAATTGAAACTGGATTCTGACGGGATCGGATGAGAAAGCTTCATGCCAGTCTTCCTCCGCCTTTTCCAGAATTGCAGCCGTTAGATGAAGCATGGCCGCCATTTCAATATCTTCCAGGATATTGCTTGGCATGCCCATTTCCCGTCCTATTTCCTTCGCTATATTCGCAACGATCTTACTATATCCAGTCTGCCTGCTATCTGACATATCAAGTGAGTATACCATCGCCTCAAGACATTTCCAGCCACTTTTGAACACACTGTCCCGAAGTTCGAGATTTTTCAGCACCGTCTCGGTCTGCAGTATGAAGATTTCAATACGTTCTTTATCCAGCGACGTCTTTGGTGAAGGCCAGACTTCCAGGATGAGACCTTCCTTTCCCTTTCGAGACAAGGGGGCTGTTCTGGTGGTTTCAAAGCCGGTGGGGTATATCAGAGAGATGTTATTCCATGTAACTCTGACAGCTTCCGGTTCGGATGCTTGATACCAGAAATTTGCAAGGATTCTCAGAGCTTCGATTGGAGTGTCCAAACTGGTGAGAATTTCCGAATGCTTGCCCAGTTCTTTCTCAAGAAATCTGGTTCTTGATTGGGAAAATCTTGCTTTGTCCAGAAGTATTGACAGCCCTGTCTGAATAACAAGTATGGTAACAACCCCTGCTATAAGATTCCATTCCCACACATTTGAGTAAAGTTCTTCAGTCTGTAATGCGGCAGGAAGGAGAAAGAGGACGAAGAATCCGGGATAGATAACTGATTTAACATATTTTATGAAAGCCTGTTTCAGACCTTTGAGTCCAAAGGTTTCGATCAGGAATCTGAAGAGTTGATTCAGAAACACCGCTATCAGTACTGCGCCTGAGAGTGCTGCTGCAGTCAGATATTCGTTTTCAAATATCCTATCGCGGAATTGGTAAAATATGAGAGTTGTAATTCTTAATGACAGAAGACAGATCAATGTGGTTTTCAATGAATGGAGAAAACAGTTTCTGGATGTTTCCCCAATTCTAACTGTATGAATGAGCATACCCATGAAAACAGATATGACGAAGCCCGTTTCCTGTAGAACCGTATATCCTGTAACTGCTATGTATCCCTGAAAAACAGGGAACAGAGTTACGGGATATCCCGTTGTTTTTTGGCTCTGTATCCCTGTCGTGTATATAATCCCGATCCATATGCAGGACAGCATGAAGTATTCATTGACACCCGGATGCAGAACATAATAAACCGGTACCCACATGATAAGCAGAAGCACTGCGGCTCCGGTGAAAAGCGTCAATCCGCTGCTGGTATCGTTTGATGTCATGACATGCTCATTTTTTCGTCTGAGAGTATCGATTCAAGTGCACTGACGATCCTTGAATCGAATTTACTGCCCCTTTCTGCTCTTATCGCCTCGAGTGCGTTTTCGCATCCGGATATTGAATGGTATGATCTATTGCTTGTAATAGCGTCATACGTATCGGCTACTGCAACAATTCTTGCCATGAAAGGAATGTCTCCATTACGCAGGCCATCTGGATATCCATTTCCATCGAGTCTTTCATGATGGCTTCTGATTATTTTTGCCACTTCTTCGTAACCTGATAATCCCGAGACTATTCTCGCACCTTCTTCGGGATGAGCCTCCATGATTTCCCGTTCTTTATTTGTTAGCAGGCCTCTCTTTGTGAGAATTGCTGCCGGTATTGCCAGTTTTCCAATGTCGTGGAGTATTGCTGCGACCCGCAGAGTTTGAATCTTCTCAGGGGAAAGGTGCAGATACCTGCCGAGTGAGTATGATAGACTGGCAACTCTCAACGAATGACCATGTGTATAATTGTCTTTGGAATCAGCAAGCCGCGCAAGCATAACCGCGGCAGCCAGAAATGATCTTTCGCTTCGCAGTGAATGTCCTACTGCTTCCCAGGTATGAAGCAGCAGAAGTACAAGGTTTTCGAGGAGGTTGAACGGCATCTTCTGGAGAATCTCTTTTTCAGGGCCGGAAAGCACAATTATCAGATCTTTTCTGTCCGTTAATCCCAGAGCTGTTCCCTTGATGTTCTTCACTGTAAAGTTCCCGGTAAACTGGCATTTACCAGGTATGGTACTCAGAACATCGTCTTTCTTACAACCGGTCTGTTCATCCGAGCTCCATAAAACCCAGTCAAAGGCTCCGGTCGATTTTGTGAGCGCTCGAATGCGACTGCTTGGATACCTGAACAGGTTATCCTGTAGTATGCGAAGAAACTCTTCATAGGAAGATGAATTCATCAGGCGCGTGGCCAATCTGTCCTGCTGGCTGATCTCCCTGATTCTCTGTGTATTCCACTGATTCTTCCTGCCGATAGATCTTCCGATGAAAGAGAAACCGGTCAATCCAACTAATGCCAGTGCGGCTCCGAAGATATGGGTATGGATAACCATGATAAGAGTCATGAGTGAGAGAGGGATGGCAGCTATATACGAAATCAGTATCCGTCCAGACAGTTTGCTGTAATCTGAACCTTTCAGCGAGAATATTATGCTGATGATGATATCCATTAAAATAATAACCGGTAAAACAAAGATGATCATGATCTGGTCAGATATTCCGGGTCGAAGTCTCTGGTATACGGCAGGACCGAATTCAAGCAGTAGAACCATAAGAACTGCGGAGGTAACGTACCGCCAGAATTTTCTATCTGATACATTTCTTCGAAGAACAGCACCTGCGATAACGGAAGCAAGAGCAAAATAAACAGTCGGATTATGCGGCCAGAGAAAGAAGAGGGCTAGAATAAAGACTCTATTCAGTGAAAATTCGAAGGAAGATGAGGACAGCATCGGAAATCCTCCGGTCACAGCACTGCCGAGGGCCATTATTGCAAGAAAGATCATGGAATCCTGCCCGATTCCAATTACTGTTTCAAAGCTGCTGTTGCCTATTATTTCGGATATCTGCACGATCATTATTTATCCACTCCCGACGCGAATACCTGGACCAGAACCAGCTGCCATTCGTATTCAGAGGAATCTACGGCTCCCGATATTCCAACATGTGTATAAGCTTCAGACATGCAGGTCTGAAGATGGAACGGGCTTATAAGAATCATTGACCAGGCCTCCTGGTATCCTCTTCCTCTTCCGATATTCTCACCGTATACCGATATGCTCTGTGGAAGAATTTCGGGCAGGCTGCTGGTATTCAGACCGAAATGTGAAAACGATCCGGAAAACGCAAGGTCTTTCGCTCTTATAGAGGCAAGACTGTCAAGTATTTCGCTGGGTTCCAGAGCCTGTATTCCTCTGCTATGTCTTATACTGTTAAGTTCATGAAATACTTCCAATGGACTATCGGCCTCGGAACCAGCTATTCCTATGATGCCGTTGAATACGTCTGCGGCTGTTCCACCTGCAATAATGGGAAAGAGAAGCTCAATGGACGGTCCTGAAGCAGTCTGCTGCATCACCTCTACCCAGTACACTCCTACTGTTGGAGTATCGAATGAGAATCGACCTGCTGAATCGGGGAAGATCTCAAAAACATCGAGATCTGGTGAGCAGACAGCTGTCTGAGGGTTACTCAGGAATTCGTATCCATCAATGTTAAAGAACACTTGAAAGCCAGCTGCAACTGCTGGCTGCAGATTAGAAGGCAGACAGATGTGCTGGGGAGCTGTAACCAGAACCATATCTCCATCGGAAGTCCAGGGGGCAGCTCCGTAATACCTGCATTTTTCCGAAGTATCCGCAAGTAAAGATGCCAGTTCATCACTGTCCCCCGGAAGCAGCCTTACACCGGAAAGAAGCCCGAACCAGTTATTAGAAGCAGCCAGGATGGGAAATCTTCCCGCTGAAGGAATATATCCCAGAAATGATATGTCAGAGGCAAGGCTGTCCAGCTGCGGGATGCGTTGTGGAGATATATTCGCCTCAACCCTCACCGGACAGAGGAATATTGATATCAAAACTGCTGAGTAAAAACAAATTTTCATATATTTCATTATACTTGAAAATACTCCTTGACAAAAGAAAGAAAAGAGGGCTTGAATTTGAGAATTCTTCTGGTACAGTCCCCCACAGGCCGTCCCGAGGTTCCGATATTTCCCATCGGTCTGGCCTTTATTGCCGGGCAGCTTTCGCGTCACGAGATCAGTGGATTAGATCTAAGCCTGAACAATGAATACAAAACGACGCTGCAGGAAGAAATTCGTACCTTCAACCCCGATATTGTAGCGATATCTCTGAGGAATATTGATGACAGTTCGTATCCTGTCACCTACTCTTATATCAAACCTTTCACTGAAATAATGAAGGTACTGGAATCCTGGGAAGGAACTGTAATTGCCGGAGGCACCGGATTCTCGATATATCCTGAATTGATAATGGACCAGTATCCCAGAATCGATTACGGAATACCCGGTGAGGGGGAGATAGTGTTCCCTGAACTGGTCGATCATATCGAAAAGGGTACAGCAATAGAAGGATGGAGCGGCGGAAGGATACTGCCCTGGAAACAGACGGATCTCAGCGAACTGTCACCTCCGGATTACAGATTCATTGACATATCCCGTTATTGCCTTCCCGACGCAATAGGTGTACAGAGCAGAAGAGGCTGTGCATTCAGATGCACTTATTGCACGTACAGCTATCTGAGCGGGTCCCGTTTCAGAGAGAGACCTGTAGACCGGGTTGTAAAAGATATCAGTGAACTTGCGAGTCTCGGAGTATCTCGATTTCAGTTCGTTGATTCTATTTTTAATGTTCCGGAAGACTACTTTGAAGAACTGCTTGCAGCCCTTGAGGAAGCTGACTGTAAGCTGTCCTGGAGTGCCTGGATCGATGAGAACGTAACACGGAAACAACTGGAGAAAATGAAAAATGCCGGTGCTGTAAAGGTTGACTTTTCTCCGGACGCCATAACAGATAAGGGCCTGAAAAGGCTTGGAAAGAGGATGAGAGCTGCGGATCTTCTGCCTGCTGTCAGATCCGCGAGGGAAGTAGGGCTTCAGGTTGGTGTTAATTTCTTCAATGGCAATCCCGGTGAGGGATTCTGGGCTTTCCTTAAAAAAATATGGTTCATGCTCAAAGTAAGACTTACACTTGGATGGAAGTCGACATTTGTGAATATCGGTACGATAAGAGTATACGCGCATTCTCCACTTGCGGGATATATGAAACAAAAAGGCCAGGTAGACGAAGACTGCACCTTTTTCGAACCGGTATTCTACAAGATATGTGGCCCCGGAGACTGGCTTTACAGACTTTTCCAGAGGATACGAAGGCTGAGACATGGATGATACCGAGAATGGGTTTAAATTCGGTCTGATAGGATGGCCGATAGTTTATTCTCTGTCTCCACTGATTCACGAAGAATTCTTCAGGTCATCAGGCCTGAGTGGCGAATATGCGCCCTATCCCGTTTTTCCTGACAGATTCAGAAAGTCAGTCCTGGAATTGTTCAGAAATGGCGTCACCGGCCTGAACGTTACTTATCCCCATAAGGCAGCGGCTGCGGAAATATGTAATGAGATAAGTGGTGACGCGGAGGTTCTGGGAGTAATAAACACGATAAAAACAGATGGCCGGCGTATTGCCGGTTACAACACAGATACTTACGGTTTCAGCCGTTATATCGACGATAATGACCTTTCAGAGCCTTTCTTCGTTGTTGGCAGTGGTGGCGCTGCAAGGGCAGTTGATTACATTCTGCGCGAAAGACGTCTGCAATGCGAGCTGTTCTGCAGGAATCCCGGTAATTGGACAGGTTTTTCTTCCGCGACTAAACTGGATGAACTTAACGATGCTTTAAGAAAAACTGACGGCGGGACTGTGGTAAACGCGACCACAATTGGATGGAAAAATGATGATGTATTCCCGGTGGATAGATCTTTGCTCGAAAATAAGATTTTTGCGGATCTGAACTACAACGGATCCTGGCAATGGAGGAACAGCTTGCGTAGCGACAGTGCTGCCGTATATACCGGTGAAATAATGCTTGTGCATCAGGCAGCCAGGTCCTTTGAAATATGGACGGGCACTATGCCCGAGATTGCTGAGGTTCTTGAAATAGTGCGCAAAAGACTTGAAGAAGGGTTGTGATGACCGTTGAAAATAGACGATAGCTGGATTGAAAAACGTTTGAATCACGGTTTCGAAAGAGATGACCTGAAAGCTGTTCTTCTATCATCAGATTCCGAAGCCGAACTGCTTTACGGAGCTGCCAGGAAAGTAAGAAATAAACATTTTGGAGAAAGAGCCTTTATAAGAGCTGTCATAGAATTCGCGAACAACTGCAGGTGCAGCTGCCTGTACTGCGGCATGCGCGTGGAAAATACTGATACACCAAGGTTTATTCTTGAACCGGACGAGATAGTTTCTGTTGCCCGGAGGGCGAGAGAAAACGGTATCAAGACATTCTTTCTGCAGGCTGCGGAAAGTGAAGAGTACAATGCGGAATGGCTGGGCAGCGTAATCGGCAGAATATCTAAAATGGGAATGATGGTTTTGCTATGTGTGGGTATTCATGATGTGAATGACCTTGATATATGGTACAGAGCGGGGGCGCGGAAATTCATACTGAAGCATGAAACCTCCGATGCAGAGCTCTTTGCGAAGATGAAACCCGGGTTTACTCTTTCCGAGAGAAT
>JAUVLV010000016.1 GCA_030600545.1 Candidatus Aegiribacteria sp.
AAAGACGGAGGTCTATGATGTTGAACAGGCATGAAAAATTCGCAATTTTCAATCTCTCTGTTGTGGTAATTGGCATACTGCTATTCTTTCTGATCTGGCAAACCATGGAGATTAGCAAGGCATATGCTGGGTTAGCAGTACTTGGTTTTCAGGGCATTGGTCATCTTATCTTCCTGCGGAAGAATAACCCCTCAGAAGTCATAGAAGATGAGCGTGATATTTCTATTCAACAAAAGTCTTTCTCAGGTTCATCCTTCTTTGCATTTAGCTATTTCGTTATCATCTCCTTGGTGATTTACTTCATCCATTCTGATACCGGAGTTATCTCTATTGATTATTTGCCTTTGTTTGTATGGGTTGGTGTGGCTCTAAAAATTCTTGTGTCCTCTATCATTACCCTTTTACAATATCGACGGGGTACAAACTGTGGAATCTGCTAAACTAGAAAATCAAATCCGACGTTTACGTTTTGAGCATGGTGAAATGACGCAGCAGAAATTAGCTGATCTCGCTCATGTTACTCGACAAACCATTATTGCCCTTGAGGCATCCAGGTATAACCCATCTCTACTGCTTGCGCTAAGGATTTCAAAAGTGTTTGGAATGTCCGTTGATGATGTGTTCCAGTATCACGAATAGGTAGTTGTATCGAACCAAATCCTTGCAATACTTCTACAACCCCGGCAATTCTCAGGACGATACTGGGCTTAATGCTACCGAGACCCCAGCAGATTCCTCAAATAGATACATGGACAAAAACCTGTTTGTATCCCTCAAACCCCTTGTGATTGAAGGCACGGAATATTATCGTCTTCACGGTAAGCTTGAAATTAGAACAAAAGCAATAAAGAACTTAACTATCAGTTCCAGCAGAATGTCAATACTGTTTTGGCTTGGCATCCATCTGCTGAACTGAGGCGTTATGGCAACAGAATGGAGAATGAAATGATTTTCGGAACGATACTCTCAGTAATCCTGTTATCCAGTGTCAATCTTACGATCATTGAACCTGTAGACGGCGAAACCTACAATGGTGACTGGCTAACTATCAGGGCCATAGTGGAGAACGAGAACGAGCTGCCTGATTCAGTTCATTATACACTCAATGGAGAATCTGTGATTCAGGTTCCAAGATTGAATACTGATTGGTATACGTATATGGCAAACGATTGTCGTACAGGTTATTCGGAATCTCCCGCACCACATGACAACACTATTCTCTGGTCCGCTCCAGTTAGTGGAACCATTCACGAGTTTGTTTCACCAGTAATAGTTGACGGTCGCGTCTACTATGCGTCAGAGGAGGATGAGATTGCCTATTGCCTTGATGCGGCAAGCGGATCAGAAATATGGCGCTTAGAGAACATAGGTGACCCAATTGATGATGCAATGCATGTGCAGGATGGCAGAGTATACCTGGCATCCGATTCTATCTGGTGCCTTGATGCGTATACAGGTGACAGGATCTGGGCATTCGGTGAAGGGGCACCGTATGGTTTCTCTGGTCCTCCTGTTCCTTATCAGAATCGTATTTATGTATGTGATGGACCAATACACTGTCTTGACCTTGCAACTGGTATAGAACTTTGGGAGACCAGCTACTCCTATAACACGAAAAGTACTATGACTGCCTGGAACGGAATGCTTTTCGTTCCGACATTCGCCGCAGGCGCTGCACTATACGCTCTTGATACTGGCGATGGATCTATTATATGGCAGAACACCGACGCATCTGGAGGCTATTGGGATTCGTCCCCTGTAGTTGTCGATAACATGATCTATATTAATAGTGTATACGGACACACTCTTGCCATAAATGCCATTAATGGAAACACGGAATGGAATGTGGATCTCCCTTATAACCATGCGGACGCAACATCCGCTTACTTTGATGGTCGACTTTTCTTTGCCCATGTAGAAGATGGGCCGTACTACTGTCTCGATGCAACCGATGGAAGCACTATCTGGATTGCTCCATACGACCAACACGGATCATCCGGTATTGCCGATGGGCTGGTGTTCTTCGGGGAATATCATCTAGTTACAGACAGTGCAAGTGTTGTCGCTCTTGATGTTGAGACAGGAACTGAGGTATGGAGTTTCAGGACAGCTTGCGGCGTAATAGGATTTCAATCCAGTCCGTCAATCACTGATGGTGTGATGTACTTCCCTTGTACTGACGGATACCTGTATGCCTTTGGTACCGGTTTGAAGTACACCTATCTTGATGATCTTTATGCCCGGGTGGGTTCAAATGAACTTATTGTGACTTCCTTCGATAGCGGGATAGCTGCTGCTGCAGATACCGTTAACTTCACAGTCACTCAAACCGGTATTACCCTGGGATCTTCCGGCAGGCTTGCTCTTTGTGCCAGTCCGAATCCATTCTACTCCGCAGCATCAATATCTTTCGAGCTATCTGAGCCTGGTTGGACGTCAGTAACAGTGTACGATCTGTCCGGAAGAATCGTCAGAACACTTGTAAATTCAGAGCTTGGAACTGGTCAGCACTCCATCGTCTGGGATGGAAGGATAGAGAATGGTGAGCCTGTTTCGGCTGGTTTGTATCTATGCCGAATTCAATCAGGAGGGGTTACTGAAACAACTGGCTTGTGTTTACTGAGATAGTAAGCCATAACCCTTATGAGGCCACCCCTTGTCAAGGGGCAAAGTTCGTCACTTACAGCATGTGCTAACTGTTTTCATTCATCATCTTGTATTCAGTATTTGCGTTCTGTCTTAGTTTCAATACTTGGTTCTGCGCTAAACACTTATCGAGGATCAGCGATTCATCCTTGATGAACCGGGAAGGGTTTTCCCTTCTCGTCCTAGAAACACATCCGTTCCCTCATGCCGCCCAATCAATTGTCGGGTTGAATGCCTTGGCATTCACCAGTTAGCTCCAGGGTCGGGGGAGGAGCAGAACACTTCACTGAATACATCTCATTTCTGCGGGAGCGGAGCGACCATCCAATCAACTGCGCTGTCTGCCTTGAATGCGCTGAGATACCTTCATCCTGATCTTTCGTCAGATTCTCGCAAAGTCCCTTCGCGGGGTTTTCATCCAGCTTCTTCCTTGCGGCTACAGTTAGACCTTTGGCTTGACCGCCTCCCTTCTTACGTCCTGAGGAATTTATTCATATCGAATGCTTTCTGTCGCTTGAGCATGTAATAGGTTGCCCTTCCGAGCCTGTGGGCGAGGATGGAGAGGGACTTTGCCTTGCCATGCTTCCTCTCCAGCCTCTTCTTGTACTTAAGTCCTTCGAGATTGCATCGAAGGAAGAGTACAGAAGCTTCAGAGAACGCCCACTTCAGATGCACATTCCCGATCTTGCTGCCGGAAGTTCCATAGCGTTTCCCCGCAGACTCTCTGGCACATTTCACCAGACGGCAGTAAGAAGCGAAGTCCTGCACCCTGGGAAATCGGGAGATGTCCCCTATCTCGTAGAGAATCGTTAGGGACAGGATCTTCCCGATTCCGTAAATGGTCCGAACCAGGAGCAATGCCTGGGGGTCGTGCTGTTTTGCTCCATCAAGCACGGCCTGCTCCAGGGATCTGATCTGAATTGAAAACTGGTCAATCAATGCATAATCCGCTTTCACACTTGCAAGCACAGCAGGATTATCAAAATGACTTAATACTTCTTCTCGACGACACTTGTGAGCTATATTGCACCTTCCGAATCCGGGCTGGTTGTACTGGCTGTTTGTATTCTGGATATGGGAGAGAAGATCAGCTCTCCTTCTTACAAGATAGTTCCTTCTCCGAAGCAGATCCCTCAGAGCTCTTCTGCACATACATCCGCAATCCAGTACCAGGTGAAGATGCATTCAACACCTACTACAATATCCGGTCTGTAAGGCTCAATCGCTTTAAGAAGGGATTCCGGATCGGCTTTCATATTCCGGTGAAGAACGATTTCTCCATCCGAACTGATGATGCATAGGTACATCACCCTGGTGTGAAGATCGATTCCGCAGTAATGTTGATGTGTGGTAGTATAGAATCTCATTGGGTCTCCTCCTTATGGGTTAGGGTTTCCACCCCCCAGCATACCAAGATGGCATGCCAAGGGGGAGGCCTCAATGAGTATCAACTGCGTCGAGCGGACGCGGTAAACCGCGCTGCTGATTCATGATGTTGGGCGCCCGAATCAAAGAGTATGAACCATGTACAAGCCGGACGATGATAACAGCAAGTGCACTCTTGAGGATCGATGAAGAACGCGCAGTTAAGACTGCGGTCGAGTATCTGCATCACCTCTGCGCACGGCATTCGGCGAGAGATGTTCTAGCTGGGCTGAGCGGAGGGGTCGATTCTGCCGTACTTGTGGCTCTGGCTACACGGTCATTAGGTGAGAACTCTGTTCACGCGATGTATCTCTACGATCGGGACAGTGAGCGAGGTCAAGGATCCCATGCTATACAAGTAGCGCACTGGCTGGGAATCGAACTGGAGACTGAGAGTATTGAATCGGGCAGGAGGAAAGGGGGTATCTATACTTCGTGGGGAATGCGGATAACACGACTGTCATCATTCATCAACCGGTTCATGTTCAAATTGTATCACTTGATGGCCGGGGAGACGCCGTTTGTGTCATCACTGCGAGCAGGGGGAAGTGAGGTCGTAGACCTCAGACCTCGGGGCTCAGTACTCAGGTTTGTCAACCGGTATGCAGAAGAGTTGTTCTACGCCAGGCATCGCTATCGCCGTAAAGTGTTGGAGTCAAAGGCAAGAGCCCAGAACTGGCTACTTCTCGGAGGGGCTAACCGATCCGAATGGGAGGTAGGCTGGTTCGTGAAGGATGGAGTGGATGATCTTCCATACCAGCCGCTGATTGGGCTGTACAAGACGCAAGTGCGACAGCTTGCCCGGTACCTCGGGGTGCCGGGTGAGATTCGACAGCAAGCGCCATCACCGGACATGATGAAAGGGATTAGCGATGAGTATGCGCTGGGGATTAGCTACAGCAAGATCGACATAGGGCTAGACTATCTGGCGGGGGATTCGAGCAGAGGGGTGGTGAGAGCAGCAGGCGTGACGGATGAGGAGCTTCGGCGGATAAGGGAGATGAAGGAGCTGTCGCGGTGGAAACGGCGGAGAATGTCGGAGCCATTCCCAGTGGACGGTGGTCGAAATGGAGGGCTACGGATAGGTGAGTGAAGCCGTGCGAGCAAGAGGCTGGGCGCCCAACCAACGCATGCAGCCGACAGTGTTACGCGCTGCGTCTGATGCGCGGTCGTTGAACTAAGCGCTGCATCGCAGCACAGATCCCCGAGCACATGAATTCAAATCAGAGCATACTTCCTTAAGGAACGTAATCAAGCGTTCCTGTAACAAGGGAGGATGCTATGACGGCATTGAGACACATGATGATAAACGATCTGCAACTCGCTGGAATGAGCGAGAAGACTCAGGAAGCATTTATAGAAAAAAGAATTAATAATGCAAAAGATATGGAACATGCGAAAGCTGATAAAATGAAGGAAATTATTAAATTTGCTTCTCAACAAGTACGGAATGTAAGTGTAAAAAATGTATAACAAATCTTTTAACTGGTATCCCTTTATTTCCCGAAGAGTTCACGCCCCTTCCGGAATGCTTCAAGGTTCACTTTCAACGCTTTTGGTGGTACACTTTCCTCTATCGCCTTTTTCCAGTGTACTTCATCTATAGGCAGGTGAGGTGACACCGCTCCTGTAAGTACGATATTAACTACCCTGAGGTTGCCGAGCTCTTCTGCAATCTCCACAGCCGGAATCAGTTTTACCGGAAGATTTTCTTTTTCTATAATTTCTTCTACGTCCGGATACTCCGCAACTCCTGTGTTAACGGTCATGGGATTGATTTTCATATCACAGGCCACAATCTTGCCATGGGAAGCCAGATATGGAGACCATCTCAACCCCTCCATTTTCTCCATTGCAAGAATAAGATCCGCTGTTCCCTTTTCAACAAGAGGGCTGTATATCTTTTCCCCGAAACGAACATGGCTTGATACGCTTCCACCGCGCTGAGCCATTCCATGTACTTCGCTTTTTTTGACATCGTTCCCCGCATGGGTGGCAGCCGCGCAGAGGACTTCACTGGCAAGGAGAATTCCCTGTCCGCCGGTTCCGCAGATTATAACATTGGTTACGGATTTCATTGCAGTCCCTCCATATCCTTGGAGATGGCATCCACAGGGCATACCTGAACACACATATCACAGTTGGGCCAGCAGAGAAGACCGCTGATATCAGGCTTATCAACATCCCAGCTGATAGCGGGACAGCCCAGTTTCATGCACATTTTGCAGTCGATGCACTTCTCCGGGTCCAGTATTGCTACACTTATTTTCCCGGGTCTGTATGTCATTATGCAGGGCCTCCGCGTTATTATCACGGAGAGCTCTTCGCGTGCCATTTCTTCTTTGAGAGCTTTTTCCATCTCCGGCAGATCGTGTGGATCCACTACGCGAATGTATTTTACGCCACATGCCGTGACCATTTGCTCAAGGTTCAGTATCGGAGCGGGTTCTCCTCGAAGGTTCTTTCCGGTTGTAGGATTTTCCTGCCCTCCTGTCATCGCAGTAAGGCTGTTGTCCATGATCATAACGGTTCCTGTACTGCCGTTGTACACCATATCTATAAGCCCGGTTATTCCTGAATGAACGAAGGTTGACTCGCCTATGGCTGCAACCATTTTTCCCATCTCTTTTCTCCCGGTTGCCTTTTCAATACCGCTGAGCACACCTATTGAGGCCCCCATACATACAGTTGTCTCCAGCGCGTTGTGGGGAGGCATCATTCCAAGAGTATAGCAGCCTATATCCCCCGTTGAACTGCCGCCAAGTTTGCTAAGACAGTAAAACGCTCCTCTATGAGGACATCCCGGGCACAGTGCGGGAGGCCGGGCCGGGAGTTCTATATCGCTGAAGGTTACCTTTTTTATAGTCCCCGGATGAACTGCTTTTCTTACAATCTCCGGATTGAGTTCGCCCTCGATCGGGATGATATTTTCCCCATCCGCCTGAATGAGAAACCGTGCTTTAATGTTCTCTTCAAGGTAGGGATCATTTTCCTCAACGAAGATGATTCTGTCAACCATATTTATGAATTTTTCTATAAGGTTCCATGGCAAAGGGTTGGACATTCCTATCTTCAGTACGCTGGCCTCGGGACTTACTTCTTTGACGTACTGGTAGGATATACCGCTGGTAATAATGCCAAGGGAAGTATCTCCATCTTCAATTCTGTTCAGGAAACTTTCCGAACCCCATGCTGAAATATCTTCAAGCCTTTTTTCAACCCGTTTGTGCATCTCTCTGGCGTGGTAAGGGATTGGAACCCTTTTCTTAATATCAGTCACATAACCGTTTACAGGGAATTCTTCCCTTGGGCCGACTTTTACCATGCTCTTGGAGTGACAAATCCTTGTGGTCATCCTGAGAAGAACAGGCGTATCAAAATCTTCGGAAATCCTCAGTGCTTCTCCCACCATATCCTTGGCTTCCTGGCTGTCAGATGGTTCCAGAATTACTACCTTGGCAGCTTTTCCCATCAGCCTGTTATCCTGCTCGTTCTGGCTTGAATGCATTCCCGGATCATCGGCGCTCACAATTACGATACCGCCCGTCGCTCCGATGTAACTGAGTGTGAAGAAGGGATCAGCGGCTACGTTAAGTCCCACATGTTTCATTGCGGTAAGCACTCGCGCTCCCGCGAAGGATGCGCCGGCAATTACTTCCAGTCCAACTTTTTCGTTTGGAGCCCACTGTGCATCTATCTCATCGTACTCTTCTCCTATCGTTTCAAGAATTTCTGTTGACGGGGTTCCGGGATAGGCCGTAGCAAAGTGTACTCCGTATTCCCAGGCACCCCTGGCAACAGCTTCATTGCCCGAAAGAAGGAGGGTTCCCTTTTCTATGGTGTTCAGTTTCTTCCTCATCTGCCGCCTTTCTTTCTATTTGTATACCTTTATGTCTTCAACGGAATCGAGAACTCTGAGGACTCCTCTCATCAATGCTTCAAGTTCTTCTTCTCCCGGAAAGATAATAATCTCTCCGAGGAACTCAAGGTTATGTTCAAGCGTATCTGTCATCCATTTGTTATTAGCTATACCTCCAGTAATGACAACAGCGTCAACATTTCCCGCAAGCGCCGCAGCCATGGCTCCGGCTTCCTTTGTTATCTGGTAAGCCATTGCTCGGAGAGCAAGATCGCAATCTTTATCGCCATTTTCAGCCCGCTCTCTAGCCTCTCCTACATGATCCGTACCTGTATACGCCAGAAGACCGCCGCGTTTCAGCAGCATTTCCTTCATCTCTTTCCATGTATAATCACCTGACAAACATAGCTTTACAAGCCCTGTTGTCGGCAGAGCTCCAACCCTCTGGGGGCTGAAGGGCCCTCCGTCATTGGCCTGGCTGGTATCTATCATTCTGCCTCTTCTCAAAGCGTTGACGGATATACCGCTTCCCAGGTGAAGTACCACAAGATTTATTTCCCCGAGTTTCCTTCCCAGCTTTTCAGCAGCCTTGTAGGCAACCATTTTGATATTGAGGGCATGACTGAGACTGGTCCGTTCGAGGGCCGGAAGTCCCGAAAGCCTGGCTTCGTCTATCATTTCATCTACACATACGGGATCGACAATGAATGGACTTATTCCTGTTTCCTTCGCGATAGAACTCGCCAGCAGAGCGCCAAGATTGGAAGGATGATCGGCCTGCAGTGTCGATCCATCTCTGATATCCTCAACAAGAGCTTCATTCACTTCATAGGTTCCGCTCTCAAGAGGCTTGAAAGTCCCTCCTCGACCTACTACAGCCGAAAGGTCTTCAAGGCAGTATCCCTCTTCCTCTAAAATCTGAAGAATTATATTCCTGCGGAAATCCTGCTGATCGAATGTTGTCTTGAAGTCGGCAAGTTCTTCGGGCAGATGTCGTACATTCTTCTCGAAGAGAAGCTCGGTTTCTCGGAACAGCCCAACCTTTGTCGATGTGCCCCCGGGATTTATCGCAAGTATCAGTCTTCCTTTATCTGCCATTATTCCCTCCTGATACTATTACTCCAAGAGCCAGTGAATTCAGCTTTGTGCGTGCATTATCTGATCGTGAGAGCATAACTATGGGGGCGGCTGCTCCCGCTATCAGGCCTCCAACCTCCGCGTTGGTCATGTACATGAACCCTTTTGCGAAAATGTTCCCGCAAACAATATCCGGAGTTATCAGAACATTTGCTCTTCCCGCCACTTCTCCATCCATTCCTTTTATTGCAGCTGCTTCAGGATCCATGGCTCCATCTACGGCAACCGGCCCTTCTATGGTAAGGCCAGGAATTCCATCTGCAGCAATTCTGGCAAACATGATCGTTTCAGGCATTTTCTCGTTTGGGATTTCAATTGCCGCAAGCAATGCTACCAGAGGTTTCTCGGCTCCCAGTTTCATTATCACATCTGATGCGTTCACCGCTATTTGCCTGATAGCCTCCTCGTCCGGTTTTATGTTCATTCCTCCGTCGGAAATCGCCACCAGCCTGTCCTGGCGGGGAACGTGTACCACTGCGACATGACTGAGTATTCTGCCTGTTCTCAGCCCTGTTTCCTTATCGAGTATCGCTTTCTGAAAAATGGAGGTTTTCAAAAGACCTTTCATAAGAATGGAGGCTTCTCCGGAACTCACAAGTCTTACTGCTTCAAGTGCAGCTTTTTCAGGATCTTCAGTACTCACGATTTCGATCCCATCGGGTAATTCCCTTCCCAGTTCGCTGAGAGTCTCCTTTACTCCGGCTGCAGGACCTACTATCACAGCTGATGCAAGCCCTTCTTCAAACGCGGTTATCAATGCTTCAATTGAAGACGCGTCATGACCCATCGGTATAGCTACCCTGGCATCTGAAATTTCCCTGGCAGCCTGTCTGATTTCATTGAAATTATTGAACAAGCGAACCTCCCTGATATAATGAATCCCCGGGATCTGGATTACTATAAGTGAACAGGTCAGAGTATACTATTACAGTGGTATATTACTTGTTGTATTTTGTATTATGTAGTATGAATTTTTTGCAGCCAAGGTGATCTTTTATTGTATGGTGGTTAAAGCATGGATAGAAAACCTGTTACGTTCGATTTCTCTTCTACGTGGAGTACTGCAGCTTCGTTTCTTTTCGATTTCGATGGTGTACTGGCGGACAGTGAGCCTCTCTTCAGAAGATCATGGAACATAGCTTTTGAGCCCTGGGGCCATTGCATTTCAAAGCAGGATTACTGGAAGTATTGGTCCTCTCTGGGAGAGGGTCTCGAAGGCGAGATCATGAGGTATGGTCTTGAAGGAATAGATATTCCACGCGTAAGAAAGAGGCAGAAGGAAACCTACGAGGGATTTGTTAATGATGGGATGGTTCCCCTGTTTCCCAATGCCGCCCGACTGCTGGAAATGCTGTCATCAAGGGATAAGTTCTTCAGGCGCCCATACTGCATAGCGTCCAACACCCCCTTCAGCCTCGTCCGGAAGATACTGATTGCGGGAGGAGCTTCCGTTCCCCTCATCGTCGGGGGAGATAAACTTGAGAAAAAGCCTTCTCCTGATATTTTCCTCCGGGCAGCTTCACTGATTGGCTGCAGCCCTTCATCAACCCTTGTGTTCGAGGATTCATGGAAGGGTGTAACTGCAGCTGAAAGGGGGGGATTCGTGAGTGTACTTGTACTAAACCAATACAACAGGAACTTTGATATAAAAAGTGAATTCGTTATTGATGGCATTCAGAAGCTTATTGATATAATAGCCGGGGGGAGCATGCAATGAATGTAACACTTGAGTCTGATTTTTTTACTTTACCGTACATCAGTTTTCTGGTGGGTCTTATGTTCTGTCTCCTTGGAAGGAAACTTCTTGGGGTCATAGTTGTGCTTTTCGGATTCTTGATAGGATACACCTGGGGAGCAATTATGCTTGCTGATATTACAGGCAAAGCCATAGCTTCGTCACAATGGATCCCATGGGTAATGGGAGCTGTGGGTGTGGTTCTGGGGCTTGTGGCCTGGAAAATATCGATGTTCCTCGGAGGAGTCATTATCGGCCTCTTCATTGCAAAGGGGCTTCTTCCGACAGTGCCCGGAATAGCACATGCGGGAATTGCTATCCTGTCGGGGATTCTGGTACATATATATAGAGAACCTATCATTTCTCTGTTAACCGCCATCGCAGGAGCGTACATAGCTGCCGCCTCCGCGGTAATTATGCTGAATATGGTCGGTTTTCTTGACACTGTGGGAGCATATACGGAATCGCCCAAAGCCGCTCTGGTTATAACCCTTGTTCTTACTCTTACCTTTACATTTGTGGGTTACAAATTCCAGACGCGGGACCTCAGTACTTGAAGGAGCTTCGTAACGGGATTATATTTTATTGGTTGTAGTAATTTCTTTATCAGTTTCGGAGGATGTTTTTGGGTCATAGACTTATAGATTACGCACTTGTCACAATAGTAATACTCTGTGTTTTAGGACTTTTCAGGATATCCAGGATATTTATGAGGATTGTGCTTACCAAACTGAGGCATCGATACGGTGTTCTTGATGCTGACCGGATGCTTGTAACAGGATTCTTTTTTCTTCTTGGCGGGTTGCTGTTTCTTCCTGCTTTCACCTCTCTTCTGGCGGTAATAAACAACCGATTCTTTACGGGAGGAATTGTTCTTCACCTCGTACTTGTTGCAATTTCGGTGATACTTTTCAGTATCGCGGAAGATCTCTTCCGTGACTTTTCAAATTGCCCTCCGCAGGATAGCTGGACAGTCAGCAAACATTTTAAATACATCTCAATCCCGTTTATAGCCTTCTGGGCAATAGGCTGCATTTTCCTGAGCCCTATTTTTTACTCCGCCCTTACTGTGATTATTGCCTTTTTCTACCTCTTCGCTCTTTCCTGCAGACCGGGAAAATTTGCAGATGACACGGACAGGTTCAGCTGATGTCTGATGGCAAGCTTCGTATACTTCACATTATTACTAAACTGGCTGTTGGAGGCGCTCAGCTTAATACGCTGATTTCTACAAGAGATATCTCAAAGATGGGCTACCATTCCGATATTCTTACAGGTCCCGAGATCCCTTTAGAGGGGACAATTTTTTCTCTCGGAGAGAAGTGGAACCTTAATATCATTACTGTTCCTCACCTCAAAAGGAGCATTAATCCCCTTAGCGATTTAATTGCTCTATTTGAGATCAAAAGGTTTATAAAAGAAGGCAATTACGATATTATCCATACTCACGGATCAAAAGCTCGTTTTCTCGGAAGGATGGCGGGTTCCTCTTTAGACGATATAAAAATAATACAGACCGCCCACGGATGGCCTTTTTACGATTCAATGAACTCTTTGAGGAAACTGTTCTATGTTTCTCTCGAGAAAATTGGTTTTAATCTCGCGCATGTGAATATCTGTGTCAGCCCCAGAGACCGGGACAAGGCTCTGCGTCAAGGAATAGGACACTTCGATGATTACAGGATAATCAGGAGTGGTGTTGAATTAGACGAATTCCGTGCCAATAGGGGTAAGAAGACTGAGGCCAGAAGGAAGCTTGGCATCAGTGATGAAATGGATGTTGTGGGTTCTGTTATGCGCTTCTGTCCCGAGAAGGCTCCGGATATCTTTGTCAGAGTCGCGGCAGGTGTAATAGAAAGAAAACCGGAAACGAAGTTTGTACTCGTGGGGGACGGCTCTCTTAGAGTAAAGACTGAAAAACTGATTGATTCAATGAAACTGAAAGATAACTTCATTCTACTTGGAAGCAGAAAGGATGTTGTAGAAATAATCCCCGCTTTTGATGTTTTTCTTATTACTTCCCGCACCGAGGGGCTTCCCAGGGTTCTTCTTGAATCCCTTGCTGCTGGAGTTCCGGTTGTTTCAACTGATGTCGGTGGAATACACGAATTGATAAAGGAAGGCCGTAACGGTTTTCTGTCCGCTGAAGGAGATATTGACTCCCTGATAGCTGATGTAATCAGAATACTCGATTCCCCGGGGAAAACGAAAGAATTAATCGCCCATGTGGATGAGGATCTGGAGCCATTTTCAGCATCGAAGATGGTTGACGATCTTTTCGCGCTGTATACAAAAATAACATCACCCTCCATGAACGTTGTATTTCTGTGTGACAACGAACCTTTTAACATTCCAAAGACCATTGCAAGTATTATCAGAAAAAGTCCTTTTAACAGGTATACAATTATCTCTATTCAGGGACACGGCTCACTGAAAAAGCCTTTAGTAAATCTTAGACGGTATATGTCACTGTTTGGATTTTTTGGTTTTTTTGTTCAACTATTCAGTTTCGTGATGTTGAAGATATCGGGCAACTTGATACTTCCCACGAAGTCTTCCCACTCTCTGAAACAAACTGCCATTAGGGAACATGCCGATTATGCAGCACTTGATAGATTGAATTCAAAGCATTCACGGGAATATCTAAGATCCCTTGATCCCGATCTATTCATATCGATGGCATGCCCTCAGATATTGAGGAAGAAAACCCTTGAAATCCCAAGGCTGGGTGCCTGGAACGTGCATTCGGCTCTTCTTCCAAAAAACAGAGGAATGCTTCCCACATTCTGGTCACTCTACCACGGGGATACACCCGGTGTTACCCTTCATAAAATGGTTCCGAAACTTGATGCGGGTGGAATACTCATCCAGAAGGAAATCAATTGTTCAATAAATGATACTACACTTCATCAGCTCCTGAACACAACCAAGGAACTTGCCGCTGAAATAGTAGCCGAAGGGCTGAATGTTCTTGAGAAAGGGGATTACACGCTCCTTCCAAACCCACGTGAAAAGGCTACAATTAGTACTTTCCCTACAAGGAAGGATGTTCTTAAATTCCGAAATATGGGTGGAAGAATAACCGGCGTAAAGAGAAAACGTCGGGATATTGCCATCTCATTCGACATTGAGGAATGGTTCCAGACGTATGCAGCAAGGAGGTGGTATCCGCGAAAAGAATGGTATCTGATGAATAACAGGATAAACGGTATCCTTGATAACATCCTCCAGATCCTGGATGACCATAAGGCCAGAGCTACTTTTTTCTTTCTCGGCTGGATTGTAGAACGAAACCCCGAACTTGTTCAAAGGATTTTGGAAAAAGGCCACGAAATAGGTTACCACGGATACTATCATGAGGAATTGACTTCGCTGACAAGGAACGAATTCAGCAGAAATCTTGATCGTTTCTTCGAACTTCTAGCTAATTTCTCAATTCCACGACCTGTCGGGTTCAGGGCTCCCAGTTTTTCTTTAAGGAAAGATACATCATGGGCAGTTGATGAGATCAGAGCACGGGGCTTCAAGTACGACAGTAGTATATATCCTATGTTCAAACTTCGCTATGGTACACCAGAGGCTCCTTTGAGACCCTTTACTCTTAATGGAGAAATTTTTTCCATCATGGAACTTCCACTTGCGTCAATACCTTTGGCGGGTGTAAAGATACCCATTGCAGGAGGAGCCTATCTCAGATTCTACCCCAAATTATTACACAGAATAATGCTTAAAAGACTATCAAAATCCAATATAACCCCTGTTTTATATTTTCACCCCTGGGAGATAGACTCTATGAATATCTCAAACAGGATGAATTCCATTCAGAGGTTCAGACAACACCATAACTCTGGTAGGAACACTATTTTAAAACTGCACTGGATACTTAGACATTACAGGGGAATTACATTAAGAGAACTATCTGAAGAAATAAAAGATGATGAAATATCTGATTTCAGCCTGTAAGAAAACCGCCTGAATATTGTTTTGATCAGGCGGTTTTCTATTTCTATCTTCTCTGCCCTGTCTATGGAGCCTCAATCGCTCCTACGGGACAGACGGGAACACATGCTCCGCAGTCAATGCACGTATCGGGATCAATTGAGTATTTATCCCCTTCGCTTATCGCATCAACCGGACACTCAGGTTTGCACGCTCCGCATGCTATACACTCATCGGTTATTCTATGTGCCATTCGAACTCCTTTCATCCTTACTGGTCTATTAACAAAACATTTCAGCGAGTATATCCACTCGTTTGATTATGATCAACTTTTCTTTAACTATCTGCCCCGGATTTGATAAGGATAAGAATCCTGTCAAGCTCTTCCAGGCTGTGATAACTTATCTCTATTTTTCCGGTTTTCCCTTTACCTCTTATCCGAACCTTTGTTTTTAGAATCCTCTGCATCGTTTCCTGCAGCTTTCTTGTCTCAGCTGATTCCATCACAGAAGGATATTTAGATCCTTTCTTTGCAGGGGAATTAAGCCTGCGAACCTTCTCTTCAAGCAGCCTTACTGATATGCTTCGTTTTGATGCGTTTACAGCTGTCCGGTGGATCAGAGCTTTATTATCCAGCCCCAGCAGAGCTCTTCCGTGCCCCATGCTCAACCGACCAGCCCTTAGAATATCAAGCACTTGCTCCGGAAGTTCCAGAAGCCTCTGGAAATTTGCCACAGACGAGCGGCTCATACCTACTCTTTCTCCCATTTCCTCCTGTGTCAGACCGAATTCAGAAGAGAGTCTTTTGAAAGCCTCGGCCTTCTCAACCGGACCAAGATCCTGGCGCTGAATATTTTCAACAAGGGCAAGTGCAAGCATCTGCTGATCATCAGCTTCCCTGACAACCACAGGCACTTTCTTCAGTCCTGCTTTGCCAGCTGCTCTCAAACGCCTTTCTCCGGCAATCAGTTGATACCGCTTACCTGCTTTTCTTATTATAAGAGGCTGAAGGATACCCTGAACAACTATTGATCTGGCCAGTGACGCCGTTTCATCATCCTTCCATTCTTTCCTTGGCTGAAAGGGATTTGGATCAATTAGTTCTATATCTAATTCGACGGGAGCTCTGTTATCGTTTTCTCTGATCCCGGGGAAGATTTCATCCATTCCTTTGCCGAGTGCTTTTCGCTTTCTTTTTGTCATCTTTTCATCACCTCCCTGGCCAGGTTAAGGTAACTCAACGCTCCTTTTGATTCAGCGTCATACAGTAGTACCGGCAGACCGTAGCTTGGTGCTTCGCTGAGTTTTACGTTTCTCGGAATGTTAGTATTGTAAAGTGCAGACCCCAGAAAACCTCTCACTTCTTCCTCAACATCCCGGCTCAGTATCAGCCTTCTGTCGAACATGGTAAGAACAACACCGTTTATTGTTAATCCCGGATTCCACAACTGTTTAACGTTCTTAACCGTATCCATCAGATGAGAAAGGCCCTCAAGAGCGTAGTATTCGCTCTGAAGGGTCACAAGAACTTCATTTGATGCAACAAGGGCATTGATTGTCAGTAAACCCAATGAAGGCGGACAGTCTATCAATACATAATCGAAACCGCCTGTGCTGTCTTCGAGCGCTTCTTTTAACAGGTACTCCCTGTACTCTGCCCCGGCAAGTTCTATTTCAAGACCGCAGAGGTTTCTTGACCCCGGAATAAGCATAAGTCCATCAACAGCAGTGGGTATCACCACTTCTTTCAGACTATTCTCTCCGAGAATTAGAGTGCTGATATTCTTTTCGGTAGTCTGACTGATCCCGAGGCCAGCAGTAGCATTCACCTGTGAATCAAAATCTATTATCAGAACTTCAATGTTGTTCATAGCCAGGCTTGCGCCAAGATTGATGGCTGTGGTAGTTTTTCCAACACCACCTTTCTGATTGGCAACAGCTATTATCCTGGTTCTGTTCATTCAATTCCTTTTATGAATTATCGTGTTGAAAGTGCGTTTATGTACATTTTGAGATGCAGTAAGAATCAGAGAAGATACTGCACCAGAAATCCTCTGCGGTCAAGCGGTGGGTATTTTAGTTCAATAAAATTTTTACATTTTTGCTTTTTCGCTATCTCTGGCTGCCTGTAGACAAATACAGAGCCTTTCCCAGCGATTTTTCCTATTATCTCAAGTAACGAGGCCGGAGGAGCAACAGCTCTTGCTACAAACTGCTTTACTTCATTTCCCGGATTGAAATCTTCCAGTCTTTCCGGAATGATCTTACAATTATCAAGACCCAGTTCCCTTACAGCGAAATCCAGGAACAGGTGTTTTTTCCTCTTGGGTTCGAGAAGTATCATGTTGAATCCCATAATCGCAAGCACTATGCCGGGAAACCCGTTTCCACTTCCGATATCAACCACTTTCTGATTTATATCGATTAAAAAAGTGTACGACACGGATTCTAGAAAATGCCTTCTCCAGAGCCGGTGCTTTTCGCGGGGGCCTATCAGATTAACTATGTAGGATCTTTCAAGAAGAATTCCAGCGAATTTTCCGAAGAGCCCTATTTGCTTTTCGTCGATAACTATTCCCAGTTCTTCAAGATCATGAACCATAGCACCCCTTGGAGGAAATGACAGAGGAAATGTTGTCATTTACCTTTCGCTTCCATCAGTAGTGTTCCACGTGGAACGTTTTCTGCTCAAGTATATCAGAAGTCCCTGAAGATCTGTGGGCCTGATTCCCTTTATCTTCTCCGCTTCTGCAAGTGTATCGGGTTTTTCTCTTTGCAGTGCTTCTCTTGATTCCCAGCAGATTTCATCAATATTCATATAAGATTCTATCTCCTTGAGATTTATCTTCTCCGAATTTCTTCTTGATTCATGCCTTCTAAGGTTCCTTCTTATGTATCCGCTGTATTTCTCATCCAGCATTACAGAACTGAGTATTTTCATGTCCATTCCATACAAAGAAGGTACTTCAGCAACAGCCTTTTCTGCATTGTTGCCTGTTCTTCTGCACCATTTTGTCATTTTAATACCCTCTATAGTCTCTCTTTCAAGGATATTCATTACTTTTTCTGCTTCTTTCAAATTTTCAAGCAACTTATCTCTCTTTTTTTCTGAAAGTACTCCTAATCTGTTTGCCGTATCGTAAAGCCTTCTGTCAGCATTATCCTGTCTAAGATGCAATCTGTTTTCTGCCCTTGAGGAGAACATTCTGTATGGTTCGTCTGCTCCTTTCCTGACTACATCATCGATCATCACGCCAATGTATGATATCATTCTCGACATTCCTATCGGTTCCATACCTTTTGCTGCTCTGCCTCCATTCGCGCCAGCTATCAGTCCCAGACCCGCCGCTTCTTCGTAACCGGATGTTCCGCATATCTGCCCTGCTATGAAAACATTTTCAGTTCTCCTCAGTTTCAGCGTATCTTCTATCTCCGAATTGTGAAAGTATGAATATTCCACGGCGTATCCGTAATCAGATATTACTGATTTTTCAAAACCTGGAAGAGATTTTACCATTTTTTCCTGTGCTTCTCTTGGAAGGCTGCTTGAAAGACCGTTCAGGTAGAAATACCTTGATCTATACCCCATTGGTTCAACGTATATTTTGTGACTCTTTCTATCCGGGAATTTAACAACCTTATCTTCGAAGCTTGGGCAGTATCTTGGTCCCGTTCCTTCAATTCTCCCTGCCATCAGAGGTGAAAGATGAAGGTATTCCTTTGTAATCTCCATTGTATCTCTGTTGGTATGTGTAGCGTAACAGATATCTTCCTTATCTGAAATCCTGCTATTATCGAAACTGAAAATGAAATCTGATTTTTCCGATTTCTGTACTTCAAGAACATCTGTATTTACAGATTTTCTTACAATTCTTGCCGGCGTACCTGTCTTAAATCGTTCCACGTGGAACATTCTCTTTACAAGGTCCGATTCAAGCGAATCAGCAGAGATGTCTCCTATTCTTCCTCCTTTCCATAATTCATTTCCCCTGAATAATCTTCCTTTCAAGAATGTGCCTGCCGCAAGAATCACTGTTTTTCCTTTTATTATCCCCTTTTTTCTGCATTTGACTCCACCAACTCTCTCCGTTTTACCAGTGAGTTCCGTTACTTCATCCTCCAGTACAAATACTCCGCTTTTTCTCAGGTATTTCTGCTGTTCCCTTGCGTACGCATCTGCGTCTGACTGAACCCTTGGTCCCCATACAGCTGGCCCTTTTCTTCTGTTAAGCATTCTGAACTGTAATCTTGTTGCATCTGCTGATTTTGCCATTGATCCGTCCATTGCATCAATTTCACGTACTATTGTCCCCTTCGAAATCCCTCCTATTGCCGGATTACATGACATTTCACCTATCCGGCTCATTTTTGCTGATATCAGAATTACGCTGCATTCAATTCTTCTTGCCGCAAGCGCCGCTTCTATTCCTGCATGTCCTCCACCGACTACAATTACATCGTATTCTTCTTTCATTTTCCCACGCACATTCCTGCAAGAGCTCTCTCAACACTTATCTGGATATTTTCGCCTTTGCCAAGTATTCTTCTTGTTTCTATTTCTGCCTCATTCATAAGCTCAGCTGCCATGTCTAATTCGTTTGAAGAGAGATATTCCATCGCTCCTTTTATTTCTTCTTCAATTCTTTTTGCTGCTCCCGATAGAGACATGCTTCCGGGTAATTCAGATATTCTCTTTTTCAATTCGTCCAGTCCCTCGCCGGTGAATGATGATATTCTTATAAGTTCAGTATTATTCTTCTTTTTGTTTATATCACTCTTTGCTTCTATCTCTATTATCTCACCAATTTTACTTCTTACCTCATCAGCCGGGGGTATTCTTCCTCCTTCTGACATCCAGATTACCCTTTCAGTTCCATCAAGTCCTTTTATCACAGCCTCCGATGCTGCTTTGTCCAATCCGAATCCATCTGTGCCAGCCGTATCGCAGAGCTGAATTTTTCTTCCTCCTATTTCCAGATAACCGATTGAGCCATCTCTTGTTGTTCCTGGTTCTTCCGATACAAGAGCACTTTCTTTTCCTGTCAACACGTTGAAAAGAGTTGATTTCCCTGAATTCGCAGGTCCCATTATTACGACTCTTTTACTTTTTTCTATGGATAAAGCAATTCTTCTGAAATTTTCTGCTTTCTTAACAAGTTCAATTAAGATGTTTCCTATACTTTCATCGTTACTGTCAAGATGCATTTCTCCGAATTCTATATTACCTTCAACCTTTTCCCTGGCTCTCTCTATTTCGTTCAGCATCTTTCTACATACTTGTTCTGTTTCCCCTGGATAAGTTCTTTTATCTTTCTCCTTGTCCCATGACGCTGCAAGTGCAATAACCTGAACTGCGTTCATTCTTCCGTTAACGAACGCCCTTTTTGTGAATTCACCCGGTTCAGCTCTCCTGGCCCCTTTCCTTATCAGCAATTCTATTATTTCTCTTACCGATGAAGGAATTCCGTGACAGGTGATCTCTACCATTTCCTCTCCGGTGAAACTTCTTCCCTCCGGCCATGAGATGGCTACAACTTCGTCAATAATTCTTTTGTTTTCTGTTACATTACCTACTTTTCTGCGCATTCCTCTCAATCGGTTTCTTTCGAGTAACATTACATCTTCCATAATCTCGAAAGAACCTTTTCCGCTCACCCTTATTACAGATAACGCGGATGTTCCCTCAGGAGTTGCCAATGCACAGATAATTTCAGGAGATATATTATCTTTTTTCGATTTTTCAGTATAAGGCATTTTTCCAGGTCATTTTCAGCCCTGCTCTGCCTCCAGCTTGTTCTTTATTAGCTGTTGCTGCCCTATTGTAAGTATGTTGTTAATGAACCAGTAAAGAGTCAGTCCTGCGGGGAATCTCATGAACAGGAATGTCATGAAAATTGGCATCATGTACATCATTCCCTTCTGGCTCTGGTCCGTCATAGTCATCTTCTGCTGAATGAACATCGCTATACCCATCAGGAGGGCAAGTATACCTATTCCGTGAAGTCCCAGAATCGGTGACTGGAATGGTATAAATGTTTCTGGTTTTGAAAGGTCCTGTATCCATAGCATGAACGGCGCTCCCCTAAGTTGTACTGAATTTGCCAGAACACGATAAAGAGCAAAGAAAACCGGCATCTGCATCAGCATTGGAAGGCAGCCTCCCAGTGGGTTCACGCCCTCTTCACGGTAGAGTTTCTGCATTGCGCTTTGAAGGGCTTTAGGATCGTTTTTAAACTTTGCCTGCAGCTCTTTCATTTTTGGCTGTACCTGTTTAAGCTTTGCCATTGATTTGAAACTCTTTGTTGTAAGTGGCAATAGAACAATCTTTAACACTATTGCCATCAGTATTATCTTAACACCCCAGTTACTTACGAATGAAATCACCGACGTACAGAACCAGAATAGAAACCTTCCTATGTCTCTTATTATCGGCCATCCGAAATCAACCAGTCTGCTTGTATCTCTGCCCAGAGATCTCAGTCTTCCATAATCAAGAGGTCCTGCGTATACGAATATTCTGTTATCCTCCAACCCTATGGAAGGGGATTGATTTTCATCGGTTGTGTAAAGGTAACCGTATGCTCTTTCATAGGATTGCGGCATCATTATAACTGCAAAGTACTGTGACCTTGAGGCTATCCATTCAACATTTCCAACCTGTACATTATCAGTTATATCGCAGGAATTTTCGTCTTTTATCTTCTCAGCATTCCATTGAGCTTTGAAATATTTTGTTGGGTTTGAGTTAATCTCACTTACTGGTAATATTCCTGTATTCAGAACTGTTATTTCATCAATCGCATCCGTTTCAAGAAGAAAACCGTACCGCCCTGGAGTGAAAGTGTAACTGATTTCTCCGCCGCCTGACGGGTCTTGAAACAGTATTGTTTCCGGATTTTCATTTATAATAACTGTATCGCTCGAAGAGGTCTCGTAAGCGATATTACTCGTTATCCACCTGTTCCCATTGAAATTTACGCACCCGACAGATTCCGCACCCGGCAAACCTTCGTACTGAAGCAGTTTCCAGCTGGTTACCGTGCCACCCTCAGTTGATATCTCCGCTTCTACGATTTCTTTATTCTGATCATATATTATTACCGTAATTACCCTTTCATCGGGCAATTCTTCTATTATATTAGTCTTTCCTATTGAATCTGGCGTTAAATTTTCATGAATTATTCCAACCGAAACTGAATCTTCCTTAAACGGTTTATGTTCCTGGGGTATTTGCCGTACTGTCTGCATCGTGTTATCATAACTGTCAGTCGTTGTTGATCTTCCCATGAACTGCCAGCTTACAAACAGAACTATTGCCATCAAAGCAGCGGCTAACAGAAGCCTATTCTGATCACTCATTTTCGGTTCTCCCATTTATCAGGCACAGGATCATATCCGCCATCTCTGAATGGATGGCATCGGATTATACGCAGTATTGCGATTCTTGTTCCTCGTAATATTCCGTATCTCCCTATTGCAGTTTCCGCATAAACGCTGCATGTCGGTGTATATATGCAACTTGATGGAAACATTGGTGAAATGAATTTCCTGTATCCTCTTATTGTACCTTTGAGGAAAGACTCGATTATTATTCTCAGCTTACTGTCCTTTTTACTCATCGGCGTTTACGCATTTCAGCAGGAATTACTTTCTATTATTGATATAAGCCTTCCAAAATCCTCACGGATTTCAGTCCATTTCGCATCCTTCAACTTGCCCGCAGGTAATATAACTATATCTGCTCCTATCCTTTTTCCTTTTTCATTTGCCAATCCCTTTATTCTCCTTCTTATCAAGTTTCTTCTTACTGCGTTCCCGCTTTTTGCAGATAGAGAAAACCCCAGGCGGATAAATCCCAGGGTATTCTTTACATAAACCGCCCTGAATGATATACCCCTGAAAGCCTTACCCGTTCTGAAAACCCTTCTGAACTGGCCGCCCTTTTTCAGGGTTCTCTCCGATTTAATCAGGGAATCAATTTCCTTCTTCCTTTTCTTCTTCGTGCATTGATCGTTCTTCTGCCGCTTTTTGTCGACATTCTTTTTCGAAAGCCATGTCTTCTTGCTTTCGACAGCTTGCTTGGCTGGAAGGTTCTTTTCATTTAGAATCACTCTTTCCTGAATACTCGCCTTGACGAAGGCGTGATTATTGCATCAGTTTCATTAGTCAGTAAATATTATCTCTAGGAGTCAACGATTGTGAAAGCTAGCCAATATAATCATTTATGTCAAGTATTTGGGACAACTCTATTTGCATGCTCAGAGGTTATCAACATTGTATCTTTACAATGCATTAATTTTCTCCCTAAGTTATTTTTTGATAATCATTTACCCTTTATTATCTCTGTGGATATCTCTGTGTATAAACAACGCTTTTTGCTGTCGGCCTTTGTCTTAAGCTACAGTTATTGATTGGAATACGTATGGAACCTTTCAATCCATCTGATTTATGGAACCGATGTCTTTATGAGGCATCGAAACATCTTGAAGCAACCGAATTTGATGCCTGGCTGAAAAATTCATCTTACGAAGACATCAATGGAACCAGGCTTGTCATAAGATTCAGAAATTCTTTTGTTGCCGGACATGTTAAATCACGTTTCGGCAGTATGCTTGAAGATATTATCCGTGATATCTCCGGAATGAACGAACTTGCCCTTCAGTTTATCGGAGATCCCGCCAAACCAGGTCCATCATCCTCCGAAAGACTTTTCACCAGCAGTACTCTTTCTTCTTCAGATTCAACCTTCCTTCGATCGAATTATACCTTTGATCATTTCATTGTTGGCCCCAACAATCAGCTTGCCCACGCTGGCGCACTTGCCGTAAGCCGTGATATCGATTCAACAATCTACAACCCTCTTTTTATTTACGGTGGAGTGGGCCTTGGAAAAACACATCTCATTCAGGCCATAGCCCATCATCTCAGACAGAAAGATCAAAAGAGAACTTTCAGTTACCTTTCAACGGAACTCCTTGTTGAAACTTTCATTAAGGGTGTAATTCAGAATGACTACACAAAATTCCGGAGGCTTTTTCAGGGAATCGATTATCTTCTACTGGATGATATTCAGTTCCTGAAAGGTAAGGTTGAGACTCAAGAAGCTTTTTTCCATCGTTTCAACGAACTGCACCAACACGGTAAACAGATCGTACTCACATCGGACAGGCCTCCACATGAACTTCAGGATCTTCCTGAAAGACTGATAAGCCGTTTCCAGTGGGGGCTTGTTGCCGACATAAAACCTCCTGAATACGAAACCCGTCTTGCTATACTCCAGCTTCTTGTCAAAGACGAAGAACTTGAAGTAAGTCATGATGTTCTCGATTATATTGCGTCTTCAATAAGAAAAAACGTAAGACAGCTTTCCGGTGTAATTCACAGACTTGCTGCCATGTCCAGACTAACAAAATGCAAGATAGACATGAATCTTGCCCAGAAGGAAATAAGTTCATCTCTCGGTACAATTACCAGAAGACTGACTCCCGGTAATATCGCTTCAGTGGTTGCTGAGAGTTTTGACGTTTCTCCAAGCCAGCTTAAGGGAAAACAGAGGAAACGTAGTGTTCTTGTACCAAGACAGGTTGCAATGTCCCTCATCAGAGAACTTACTTCTTTATCTCTTAAGGATATAGGTTCCTTTTTTTCTGGGAGGGATCATTCCACTGTTCTGAACTCCATTGACAGGATAGAAGAGCTTAAGCAGAAAGAACCAGATCTTGATAGAAAAATCGAGGAGATCAGGCGTAAGCTTATTTCCATTTGACAGTAACAATCTCAATTCTTCCTTTTGTGCAGAACCTTTTCTTTTAAGTCTTCAAAATATCTTAATGTTGAAAAGTCTTTTTTTACTATTTCATTATCAACAACTTTTCCACTTTTACAATTCCCTCTCTACTTTTACGCATGTGACATGTCCACATATCCACATGTATAATAACTATTATTATTGTTCTCTAATTACTATATTTATAAAGCTGGAGGAAATCTCATGATTAAACTTCTTGTTAACCATTCTGACTTACTTAAAGGTCTTAATTGTGTTGCCACCGCCCTCCCTTCAAGAAGCAGTCTTCCTTACCTTACTAACGTGCTTCTTGAAACAGAAGGAGACACCTTACGTTTATCGGCAACTGATCTTGACACAACAGTCATTACCACAATTCCTGCATCGGTGACTACTTCAGGTTCAATCACGCTTCCAGGTAAGAAGCTTCATGAGATAGTTCGTGAACTTCCCGAAGAAGACGTACGTTTTAGCGGTACAGGTAACAGAATAACAATAAGTTGTGGAAATGGTTCTTTTTCTCTCAGTGGAAACTCCAGCGAGCAATTCCCTTCCCTTCCTTCCAGAAGTGGTGTTGAACCAGCAGCCATACCAGTCGATGTTTTTTCTGATGCGATAAGAAAAACATCGTATGCTGTAGCAAAGGATGATTACAGAGCCACACTTAACGGAGCACTTCTTGATATCAGTGAAAATGGTTTTGAGATGGTTGCTACCGATGGACACAGACTTAGCTGTATAACTATGGGAAGCATGTCTTTAAACGTGAATATTCATGCCCTCGTTACACAGAAGGCTTTGAACTTGTTCGCAAAGTTGTCTTCAGATGGTGACGTTCTTATAAGGTATAAAGGCTCGCAGATATCGTTTGAGTTTGATGATACGATGATTATCAGCAGGACTATAGACGGTGAATATCCTCCTTACAGGAAAGTTATTCCTAATGATAACGACTGTTTTCTTGTTACCAACAGACAAGATATGATCTCAGTTCTTAGAAGAGTAAAAACCATGGCTAATCCCTCTACCCACCAGATAAAGTTCTCACTTGAAAAAGATAAGGTTCTTGTTCATTCGGAGAGTGCTGATGCAGGAGAGGCTCACGAAGAACTTAGTGCCGAATTCAGTGGCAGTCCATTCCAGATTGGTTTCAATGGAATATTTCTGATGGAAATCCTTCGCAACATGAGCTGCGAAAGGATAGTTATGAAGATGAAGGACAGCAATACAGCGGTTATAATAAATGATGAAGAGGAATCGGAAGGAACCGATTCCTATCTTGCACTCATCATGCCTGTTAAGCTGTCAAAAATAATAGATGAGTAGTTAGGATAACTTAAATCTTGCGAAAGATCGACAGTCTTATAAAAGAGGTCCTCAGCGATTTACAGCCAGACGATTATCAGAAAAGGAATAAAGCTGTAATGCTGTGGAAAAACATCGTCGGAGAAAAACTTGCTGCCTTTACAAGGCCTGTAGGGTACGATGGATCAATATTGCTTCTCAGTATAAATCATCCTGCAGCATCAATGGAAATTGGACTCAGGAAAATGGAAATACTGAAAAAACTTAATTCAGTATGGAGTGAAAAACTCTTTACGGATTTGAAAAAAGTATAGCAGGGAAAGATGAAAGGTAAATAAATTTGACCGGGAATACTAAAACATATGACGCGAACTCGATCAAAGTTCTAAAAGGCATTGAACATGTAAGAAAAAGACCCAGCATGTATATAGGCTCAACTTCACAAACGGGCCTTCATCACCTTGTGTGGGAGGTTGTGGATAACAGTGTTGATGAAGCGCAGTCAGGATTCTGTACTTCGATAGAGGTTATTCTTCACAAAGATGGATCTGTCTCAGTTAACGACAACGGACGCGGAATTCCAGTTGAAATGCATGAAAGCGGCAAATCCGCCCTTGAAGTAGTAATGACTACTCTTCACGCGGGCGGGAAATTCGATAATGAATCGTACAAGACATCGGGAGGACTACACGGCGTCGGTGTAAGTGTAGTTAACGCATTGTCTGAATGGTTGACCGTTGAGGTCTGTAAGGATGGAACCATCTACAGACAAAGTTTCCGCAGGGGCGAATCAGAAGGGCATCAGGAAAAGGTAGGTAAATCGGATAAAAGTGGGACAAGGATAAGATTCAAGCCTGATTACGAGGAAATTTTCGAAACAACAAAGATGAATTTTGAAACACTCTCCGGCAGAATTCGAGAAATTGCTTATCTGAACAATGGATTAGTGTTGAGTATTACCGACGAAACATATGAGAACGGAGAAAGAAAAGAAGAGTTTTGTTTCGAAGGGGGCCTGAGCTCGTTCGTAGCCTATATAAACGAAGCCAATACCACTCTTCATGATCCCGTAAGGATTAGCGGAGAGTTCGAACTTGATGAGGAAGGTTTGATAGTTATTGATGTCGCACTTCAGTATAACAAAGCTTTCCAGGAAGATATTTTTTCTTTCGTAAACAATATTAATACCATTGACGGGGGTACACACCTTTCCGGGATGAAGTCGGCTCTTACAAGAACATTGAACGAATATGCCATGCAGAATAACATGTTCAACCGGAAGGAAGATTCATTTTCCGGTAGCGATGTAAGAGAGGGTCTGGCAGCGGTTATCAGCGTAAAAATACGTGATCCGCAATTTGAGGGGCAGACAAAAACCAGGCTTGGCAACAGAAAAGTCCAGGGTGCTGTACTTTCCCATGTAAGCAGGGGACTATCAACCTTCCTTGAAGAAAATCCCTCAATTGCAAGAAAGCTCATTCAGAAATGCATCGTTAATAACAGTTCCCGCCAGGCGGCAAAGAAGGCAAGGGAGCTTACAAGAAGAAAGTCAGCGCTTGAAACAGCAGCCCTTCCCGGAAAGCTTGCTGATTGCTCAGTAAATAATCCCGAGGAAGCAGAGCTTTTTATTGTTGAGGGAAATTCAGCGGGAGGTTCAGCAAAACAGGGGCGTAACAGGCATTTCCAGGCTATCCTTCCACTAAGAGGAAAGATAATCAATGTTGAAAAGGCACAGCTGGGAAGGGTGCTCAAGAATAATGAAATAAGATCTATCATCACCGCTGCAGGAACGGGAATCGAAGAGGATTTCGACATAAAAGAACTGCGATACCATAAAATCATAATAATGACCGATGCTGACGTTGACGGTTCTCATATAAGAACCCTTCTGCTTACTTTCTTTTACAGGCATATGATAGCGCTGATAGAAAAAGGATATATCTACATCGCCCAGCCCCCGCTGTACCTTATGAAGAAGGGAAGCGCTAAAAAGTATGCATACAATGAAAAGGAAAGAATTGAAATTGCAGAGGAGTTCGGGAATAGAGGTATTACAGTGCAGAGATACAAAGGACTCGGTGAAATGAACCCGGACCAGTTATGGGCAACAACGATGGATCCACAAAAACGAACTCTTCTTAAAGTCAGGCTTGAGAGCGCAATGGAAGCCAGTCATATCTTTTCAGTTCTTATGGGTGATGATGTTGAACCAAGGCGCGAATTCATACAGCGGCACGCCGCTGATGTAATGAACCTTGATGTATAGTGTCCTGTGAATAAATAAAGAAACTAAGTATGACCGAAAGTCTTGAAGGAGACCAGTTGAGCAGCAGTCATAACATAAAATCGGATGTCATTGATATAGAAGAGGAAATGAAACGCTCCTATATGGATTATTCCATGAGTGTTATCGTTTCAAGGGCACTGCCTGACGTGAGGGACGGACTGAAGCCGGTACATAGAAGAATTCTATATTCAATGTACGAACAGAAGCTCACCCACAAACGCGCGTATAGAAAATCTGCAACCGTAGTGGGTAACGTTCTCGGGAAATACCATCCTCATGGTGATTCCGCAGTATACGATGCAATGGTTAGAATGGCACAGAATTTCTCTCTCCTCCACCCACTTGTTGACGGACAGGGAAACTTCGGGTCAATTGACGGAGATCCGGCAGCGGCATACAGATATACGGAAGCCAGAATGTCCAAGCTGGGAGAGGAAATGCTTCAGGACATCGATAAGGAAACCGTTAATATGGTTCCCAATTTCGATGACCGCCTGAAAGAACCGTCAGTTCTTCCATCAGGTATACCAAATCTTCTGGTCAATGGTTCATCGGGAATAGCTGTAGGGATGGCTACGAACATTCCGCCCCATAACCTGCGAGAGATAGTTAGTGCATGCTGCAGAATTATTGAAAATACTGATACTACCGATGAAGAGCTTTTCAACATAGTCAAAGGACCTGACTTTCCCACGGGTGGAATAATCATGGGTATCAGGGGCGTAAGGGATTATTTCAGGACCGGAAAAGGATCCATCCGTGTCCGGGGCAGAGTTAGTATAGAGGAAACGCCCAGAGGCAGGGAAGCTATAATAGTTACGGAGATTCCCTACCAGGTAAATAAGACCAAACTCATTGAGAACATAGTAGAACTCGTAAAGCAGAAAAAAATAGTATCAATCGCTGATCTTAGGGATGAATCCGATAGAGAAGGAATGCGCATCGTAATTGAGTTGAAGAAAGGTGTGCTGTCAGAAGTAGTCATTAACCAGCTTTACAAGCATACCCCTCTTGCGAAAACATTCGGAGCGAATTGCCTTGCCCTGTATAACGGAAGGCCTCTAAGGCTTACTCTGCGCCAATTACTGGATTACTATATAGAGCACAGGCACGATGTTATTAAGAGGCGGGTCGAATTTAACCTTTCAAAGGCTGAAGCAAGAATCCACATAGTTGAGGGATTGCTTAAGGCGCAGGACTCAATCGAAGAAGTCATAAGGGTTATAAGGAAATCAAGCAGCAGCGATGAGGCAAAACCGGAGCTTATGGAGAGATTCGGTTTTTCAGAGATACAGGCCCAGGCCATACTTGATATGCGCCTTAGAAGACTCACTGGCCTTGAGAGGGAGGAACTGGAGAAAGAATTCGAGGAGCTGAGAATTATTCTTGCAGAACTGAGAGAACTTGCTGCCAGCAGATCAAAGAGGATGCTGGTTGTTTCCGATGAGCTTAAGGAAGTAGCTGAGGAATTCGGCAAAGAACGCAGAACAGAAATAGAGCCCTATGCCCCGGGGGAAATAGATATAGAGGATCTTATTCCGGACGACGAAATGGTAATAACCCTTTCGCGCGAGGGGTATATCAAAAGACTCTCGACAGATACGTACAAGAGTCAGCACAGGGGCGGTAAAGGAATTGCCGGAGCCAAAACCAGGCAGGAAGATGCTCTGGATCAGATATTCATATCCTCCAATCACAGTTATATATTGTTCTTTACCAACCAGGGAAGATGCTACTGGCTCAAGGTTTACAAGATCCCTGAAGCTGGCCGTACCAGTAAAGGAAAAGCTATAGTAAATCTATTGGACCTTGAACCCGATGAACGGCCTGTTGCAAATGTCTGTGTTAAGGAATTCGATGAAGACAGATTCATACTTATGTCAACGAGTAATGGACTGGTTAAAAAAACAGCTCTTTCCAGCTACAGTCATCCACGGAAAAACGGGATATGGGCAATCAAGCTTGATGACAATACTGAACTGATCTCCGCTGCCATTACGAATGGCAGCAGCAGGATATTTCTTGCCCTTTCAAACGGGAAAGCCAATAGATTTTCAGAGAAAGAAGTTCGGCCGATGGGAAGGCATACAAGGGGAGTAAGAGGAATCAGAGTTGATGAAGACGACAGCCTGGTGGGAATGGTTGTTATTGAAAAAGCAGGAAGCCTGCTTACGGTAACTGAGGGGGGATATGGTAAAAGAACCTCAACTGAGGAATACAGGCTTACCCACCGGGGAAGCGGAGGAGTAATAAATATTCGCAACATCGATAGAAATGGTCCGGTCATTTCAATAATGCAGGTTTCCGAAGAGGATGAGCTAATCCTTATTTCCGCATTTGGAATGATAATAAGACTTCCTGTAGAACAGATAAGGGAAATGGGACGGAATACGATGGGAGTAAGGTTGATGAATCTGCCCAAAGAGGACAGAGTGGTGGACTCAACTATTGTTCATCCTGGCGATGAAGACATTGAACAGGGAGAATAAGAATAGATATTCAAGAAGCTGTAAGGAATATTGAAGCCTGGAGTAGTGAAAATCAACTCTGTTCAATGAAACCTCCCGAAGTTGGAAAGGGTTTCAGGCTTCCGGAGAAGAGACTTGATACATCCATTATATCACCCGAAACAAAAAGCAGGGTTCTTTCCATTCCTCTTTTTTCCGGGGAGTGGAAAGTTGCCGGGGAAGCACTTTCATTTTTGCTTGTAACCATAAAAGATAGTGATGTAGATAAACTGCTTGAAAATCTCTCGAATATGCGTAACCCTCCTCCCGTTATGGAAGATGCAGCTGTCAAATGGTTCGCAGCACTTACCAATCTCCCGTCGGATGCCGTTGTTGTAGCCGTTCAGGAATTTTTTCATCTTGGCTGGGTGTGGAATCAGATCGGCCCCAGTACAGGGCTTGTGTTTGATGACCTTATCTCATTGTTATACAAGGCTTTTCTTGTTCTAGCAGAAACCCCCGGCGACCTTTCGCTTGCCGAAAACTTGATTCAGAAGGGTATCCAATGGCCCCAGCGGTTCGGTTTCATGCTTGAAAGGACCAGAATAGGTGGAGGAAATGTTATAAGAGCTCTTGCGAGAGCAAACGAGATAATGAAAGAATTCCAGCCGGTTGTACATGAATCCCTTGTAGATTTCGCAGTTGAGACGGGATGGTACCTTCTTGCGGAAGAAGACCTTCCGGTATGGAGGTCGGTGGGAAGGAACGGGGAATCTCTCTACAGGAAAATGAGAGGATTTTCCGTACAGATGGAAGCTATTCGTACTCTTTCGGGTTTTCTCGGAAAATTGGAGGAGGAGAAACAACTGCATGCATTACTTGAAAACGCGATAAGAGATGTTATTACAGATATAGAGGGTGATCTTGCAGAACAGGAAATAGACGAAGTTATAGACAAACTCTCAGAGCAGGCGATTGAAGCCCTAAAGAGAAGAGCTGAAAGAGACATAAGTATTAAAATAATGGATCTTCCGGTCACCGAAAGCGGATCCGGTATAGAGTACGGAAGAGCAATCACAGAAATAATGCTTTTCGCCGGAGCTGGCAAGGCTCTATACCATTGTTTCCGCAGGGTTTATTTAATAGCAGAAGAGAAAAATGACAATCATCTGATAATCATGATAGCCAGACTTGCCCGTGAAAGAAGCGGAATAGATTCTCTGGTGAAAAGAAAAACGGAGTTTTTCATTGATTACATTCCAATAGCGATCAGGTTTCTTGAGGGAAAGACAAACACGTCAGAAAAAAGAAGGGTGATTAATTCCGTTGGAAGACTGATGGACTCGATGCTGACCCATGATGACCCTGAAACAGTAATAAAATCGATGAAAAGCTACCTGGTGAATGTTGAAATAGACCTTGACAAATTGCTGACTTCACTGATTCTTTTACTTCGAACGGCTAAAAGTATAAAATTTCAGGACCTTATCTCAAAATGTGATACATTCACCAGTATTCTTGAACTGTTTGACGATAATTACAAAAAGAGGTTGCTGGAAGGTGAGCAGACAGACTGGCTTGCACCACTCGCTGAGGAATCTCTTGGTTCAGTGAAGATTATCATGCACACTCTGGACAGGATAAAGAAGGAAGAACTCAGAGGAAGATTCATGGATAAGGTAATGGCTCCTCTTCTGCAGGAAAAGGATACAGAAGACTCCGTATTAAATGAACTGATTTCAACAGCTGTCTCCACTTATAACAGAGAGATGAGCATAGAGCAGCTCCGGAGAGAGGAAACATCCCTTCTGGGAAAGCTTTTCAGGGCAGAGGACAGGAGCAAAGCCCTTAAAAAAACAATGGAAAACCTGCTCAGGATTCCAGGTATTGAGGAAAAGAAGGCCAACGACCTGATCTATTCCTCAAGAATGCTTTGCGAAACACTTTCCCAGCAGGCGGTCTGGGTAGAAAAAACGGGACACAGGATCTTCAGTAAATTCCTTTCCTACGGGCTTACTGCATTCGTGAAAACACTGGTTGAACACCCGGATATAGCGGAAAGAATTAACGGGAACTTCATGAGACAAATAATAGACACCATCATTCCCTCAAAGGAAACAGAAGACAGTAATGTAGCATTGTGGCAACTGAAGACTGCATCGTTGTTCTTCGGTAAGACAATACCCCTTACTACAGAGCTTATTCCGGATAAACCGGATGTTCTTATCCCGTATCTCAAAGAGCTATCGGAATTTTCTGTAGCCTCAAGACACGGCGAGCCGGCTGGAGCGGCGTTTCTTTCATGGATATCCCGCAGGCTTGAGACAGAACTGATTAATGAATTCGCCAGAAAACTGAGCGATGATACTCCATTCGTGGAATTCGAAGAGAAATTCAATGCCCCGAATCTTATGACAAGATGGCGGAACGTCAGGGACACTTCTTCAGTAATTATGAAAGACATGGTTGAAACGATTCAATTACTTACCAATAATCCCATTTACCGTCAGATACTTCTCCGCGAGGGGCGGAAACTCATAGAGGGCTTCATTGAAAACGGGTGCGGGGATGTAATTTATTCCAGTACTGATAACGGAACTTCCCGTAATGAAATAGAGAAAATCAGGAAAATAGCAGAAGGCAGTGACATCATTGACATCTTCAGGATACTGGAAAACGCCGGAGACAATGATTCGGAAGAGGAAATTCCAGAAGCAGTTTCGAACTTCTTTCTGGAACAGTCGTGTCCTCCTGGTCAGAATGCGTGCAGACATTGGCGAAATAACATATTTACCACACTTGAGAATATTCTTCTCGACATAATCATCTTATGCGATGACAAGAAAAGTCTGGAAGAGATCGAACAGATGATAGATGATTTTGTTGAGATAATCGGGTATCTTGGTACCGATGACGATTTCAAGCCTGATATAGTTCTTACAGCCTTTGAAAAATCACTGTCAAAAACCGAAGGCGGCAGGAAGATGACCGTTAAGGTTGCCATAAAGAACCTTGACAAAAATGTATACAAACTGATGTGGCTGAGGAAAGCTACCAGGAAAGCAGCAGAATCGGTCACCGGTTATATCCCCGGCAGGAAGATCTCCATCAGGCTTTTTGACAGAATATCCAGAGAAAAATCCGCCCAGCATCAGATACTGTTTATGAAGAATTTTGGAAGAGTTTTTGCCGCGCTTGAAAGCGAAATCATGAAACGGAAGATAAGCGAGATCAAGTCAACAAGATCCGTTCTTGAACATTTATGGATCTTCAATCCGGATTCGGTACAATCTACATCAGCACTTGAGGCGGCAAGGGATGCAGTGGAGACAGTGGCGCAGTTCTTCCTTGAGATAGGAACCAGGACGGGAGCGGTATCAGCACCAGAAGCCGGTGCCATAAGCCTCGGTATGCGCCGTAAGTACAGAGACAACGCGAACACTGTCGCGATTCTTATCAAATGGACACAGGATTCGTCACGGGCTGACCTGCTTACTCTTGTAGAAGCGCACCAGCCGTTACTTGAAGCTGTAAGCCGTGACAGCGAATTGATACAGATGATAGACAGCCTGTGGAGCAACGGGAAGGCAAGGCTTTATATAAGGTCACTCGCGGACAGGCCCGATAAACTGAAAAAGAAACTAATTCGCATAACAGGAAACAACGTGACTGGACATAATGACGGTATACGATACATCTGATCATCAAAAAGGGCTCATTAAGAACATAGCCATAGTTTCCACAGGGGGAACAATTGAGATGCTTCCGGGGCATGGTGGGCTGGATATTGCCGATGATCACAATCCTCTTCCAATAAAGGGGGAAGTAATTCCACCCGGCGTTAACGTTGAACATATCAGATTCTGCAGCATTCCGAGTCCGGAAATTACTCCAGAGATAATGGCACAGCTTTGCCTGAAGCTGGAGGAGATGACCTCAAGCGGAAAATATAACGGAATTGTTGTTACCCACGGGACTGATACGCTTGAAGAAACTGCTTTTCTGGCAGACATTTACCTTAAGGGAACGGTTCCGGTTGTCTTCACAGCTGCAATGAGAAGTCAGGCAGAAATGGGTGTTGACGGCCCGAGAAACGTAAGAGGAGCGCTGCTTACAGCAGCAAATAATGAAGTTCATAAATTGGGAGTTACCGTAGTTCTAAACGATGAGATTCATTCCGCAGGCAGAGTAACAAAAACATATACCAGTAATGTAAGCAGTTTTACATCACCTGGATACGGCCCCCTGGGATTTGTGGATCAAGACCGCGTTCTGCTTCAGCGAAGACCCATGTGGAAAATCCAGCTTCCGGAGAGTAAACTGAAGCTTAATCAGAAGGTTGGATTGGTCAGAATTGCTTCCGGACTGGGAGCTAGGGAAATCAGATACAGTGTGGACTGTGGTGATGACGCCATTATTGTAGAAGCCCTTGGAAGAGGTAATGTCCCACCCGATGTTTCGGAAGCCGTGCAGTATGCTATTGAACGGGGAACAATAGTCTGTATAACAAGCAGATGCTATATTGGACGGGTGCTTGGAGTATACAACTACACCGGTGGCGGAGCCGATCTTGAGCAGAAAGGCGCGATTCTTGCCGGTGACATGCAGGGGCATAAGCTCAGGCTTCTTATGATGGCATCACTGGGTATAGGGATGACCGCTGAGAATATACGGAGAATGCTGAAAAGGCTTTGATAATGCTGGAGTTTGTTGACAAACAAGAATACTTTGGCGTAGTATACTGCATGCGGCAGAGGAACGGGCGGATGTGAATGCCTGAAAAAGGGTTTACGGCAACATTTGTTTCAAATACAGGGAAAACGCCTCGCCAGTTCAAGATAATTGGCTGGAAACTCTACCTTATAAGAGTTCTTATGGCCCTGTTCGTACTGCTTGTGTCTGCAGCCGCAATAATCGTAGCATACGGTTTGATAAACGTAGAGGAAATAGCGAGACTAAGAGAAAATATCTCTCAGTTGCAGGATTCACTGATCGTTCGAAGGAATATTGAAGCCAGGCTCGAGAATATGGAATACGAGATACAGCAGTTGCATGAATTCAGGCAAAGGCTGGAAAACATAACATCACATATCTCCGCGCCGGAGGATTCACTTGAACAATAGAGGAAAAGAGGAAAGCAATAGCATGTCTAAAAATGAATTATCCTCCACAATGGATTCCATTCTTGGTTCCGGAAGCTTTTGCAAGGGTTCCATCAAAGTAGATGGCGGTCTTAGAATTGACGGCACAGTTGATGGAGAAGTTGTTGTTTCCGGAACATTAACCGTTGGGCGCGAAGGCGTTATTACCGGAAATATAACCGCGAGCCAGGCCGTGATAGGCGGAAAGATAAATGGTACGGTCAGAGCCGAACAGCAGTTGGAGCTTCAGTGTGGATCAAGACTTGAGGGAGACATTTTCACACGTTCTCTGGTAATAGAGGATGGAGTTTTCTTTGAAGGATCATGCAAGATGAGTCGAGGCAACGATTCAGAGTCTTAATGCTGAAAATGTGGAAAAGTCCAACATACTGTGGAAAACTTCGGAAATAGTTAGATTTCAACAAATTATAGAATCACTTAAAGTAATTTCATAAGTAATATCCACAACAGACTCTGTTATGGAGGTATAGCGCAAATTCGGGAGAATTGCCCCGTTTATGTATGTAATCGATATACCGATGAATCATTCGAAAGGCTGGTATTAAATGTCAAAGCTGGGAGAACTCCGCAGGGAGGAAGATAAGGCTCAGCTGGAACTTGAAAAAGCTGAGAAGGAAGCCCAGAGAATAAGAATGTCCATACATGATCTGCAGGACGAACAGAGCAGAGAAAAAGATGATCAGCTGAAGGCTATAGTACAAAAGGAACAGGCAGAAGTTGAAAAGAAAACAGCCGAACTTGAAAAAAGCCTTACCGATGAAACAGAGATGAAGCTCAAGGTACTTGCCGAAAACTCAGATATCCTTGAAAAAGCCGCGACAAAACAGTTGAAAGAATATATACTGATAAGTGGGAGAAAGAACTGATGAGTCTTGATGCGGTTTCCAAGATAGAGATTCTGTGCCATTCTCTGAAAAGGGAGATGGTACTCAATACTATAGAATCATCTGGAAAAGTACATCTTATAGATCTGTCCGAAGCAGATGAGCCGGAATGGGAAAGCTTCTTAAAACCCGCCAGTATGAATACAGAAGACCTGATTGAAGAAATTTCCAGCCTTGAAAAGGCGATCCTGTTTCTCCTTGAAGAATCCGCAGATGAAGCTGAATACCACCCTTCATCTACACCTTCAATCGGGGAAAGTGAGCTTATACTCATTCTTGAAGACAAGCGGCTTCTGGAAGACGCAAGAAGAGCCTGGATTGTGGCTGTTCAGAAGGCCAAACTGGAGGGAGCTCTGAAAGAACTTCTGCAAGAAGAGGAATTTCTTCGGTTCTGGAAAGACATCCCTGTACCATTCGAGGAGATTAGAAGAAAAGGCCGCAGCAGAATAGCTGCAGGAATACTTGAGAAGGAATCCATTGAACCGGCACATCTTCTGGAGAAGGCTTATCCGCTCTTCTGCCTTGAAGTTATACAGAAAGAAAAAAATATTGAGAAAGTGCTTGTCATCACTCATGAATCAGTCACAAAGGATATCTTGCAGTCTCTTTCCGAGCTGGGATTCTCACAGCAGGAATTCGGATCACGCACAGGAATGGTATCTGATAAAATGGAAGAAATCCAGAGTAATATTGAACTTATTCGAAAGAGAATGAAAGCTCTTCATGACAGGGCTGTAAAACTCTCATCCCGCATTGACCGGTTTCGTACACTTCTTGATGCCGCAGGATTCCTTCTGGAACGTATTAAGGCAACGAGATCTGGTTGCTCAAGTTCGCATACATATCTTTTCCGGGCCTGGATACGTTCAGCGGATCTTGACGATTTCATAAGGAGCCTGGACAGGATCGGTGAAGTAGCGGTTGAAGAGATTGAACCGGATGAGGGAGAAATTCTACCGTCTCCATTAACGGAAAAATCTGTAACAGAACCATATACATTACTTACCGACATGTACGGTCAGCCTACAAGAAAAGATCCGGATCCTACACCTTTAATGGCACCTTTCTACGCCCTGTTTTTCGGGATATGCATAGGCGACGCTGGTTACGGAATGGCACTTGCGCTGGGTTCCGCCGCCGGATGGTACATTGTAAATAGACGACACGGTAATACAAGGCTCTTTCAACTTCTTTTCCAGGGAGGAATTGCCAGCATTCTGGTTGGAATTTTCCTGGGAGGCTGGTTCGGTATCCCCTTTGACAGCCTTCCCGGATTCCTTCAGGCACCGGCGAATATTCTGAACGGACTGATTCCCGGATATCAGCCGGGACAATCGGGACAGGATGGATTCGGAGTATCAAAACAGTTCCTTTACCTCACTCTTGCGCTCGGGCTGCTGCAGCTGACTGCGGGAATCATAGTTAATCTTGTAAAGAGATGGAAAGCAGGCGAGAAGTTCGCAGCGGTTGTTGATCAGTCCGGGTGGTTGCTTGCCACAGCTGGTCTTTTTCCATGGCTCTTCAACCATTACCTTCTGAAAGGCGTCCTTTACAACGTGAACGGTCCGCTTGACAGTATATTCATGTACATGCTTGCAGCTGGAGCTCTTCTGATATTCGTAATGGGAGGGCGGGATGCAAAGGGTTTCGGCAAGATCGGTCTTGGAGCCTATGCGGTGTACGGAATAGTGAATCTTCTCGGAGATGTGCTTTCGTACTCAAGACTGTTCGCTCTTGCGCTTTCGAGTGCAATTATAGCACAGGTAGTTAATACGATGGGCGGTATGCTTATAAGTGAAGTGGGAATACCCGTTGTCGGGTTTGTGCTTGCCGCAATTGTAGTTATTGGAGGACATGCTTTCAACCTCGCAATGGCAGCGCTCAGCGGGTTCATACATACAGCAAGGCTGCAGTTTGTTGAATTCTTCGGGAAATTTTACGATGGAACGGGAGTACAGTTCAAACCATTGAGATACGAACCAAAATACGTGCACATAAAAAGAGATTAGTAACAAAGCTCTTATTCAGGAGCGAAGGGAGACAATAAGTGGAACAACTCGTAGCATATATGGGAATTGCACTTGCCTGCGCACTTGCGGGGATAGGATCAGCTGTGGGCGTCGGGATAGCTGCCCAGGCCAGCACAGGCGTGATGAGCGTGGATCCTGGAAAATTCGGAAAACTGCTTCTTCTGTCTGCATTACCCGGAACTCAAGGAATATATGGATTTGTAATAGCTTTCCTTCTCCTCGGAAAAGTAACTCCAGGCATGAATATGCATATAGCGTGGCAGATTTTCACGGCCGGAATTCCAATAGCTCTTGCCGGACTGTTCTCAGGAATTCACCAGGGGAAAGTATGTGCCGGTGGTGCCATGATGACAGCAAAGCAACCGGATGATTCGGCAAAGTCCCTTATTCTCGCTGTTTTCGTAGAGTTCTACGCCATTCTTGGGTTCCTTGTTTCGTTCCTCATGCTTCAGGGTATAGGAGTGTAACGGGAAGATGTCTCTCGAAGCAATCCTTTCAAAAATACAGGGAGATGCCAGTCAGAAGGCTGAATCTGTAATAGAGAGTGCAAAGAAGAATAAAAATGCGGCACTCGAAGAACATGCCAGGGAAATAGAAACAAGACACAGCAGGGATATTGAAAAGGTAAAATCCGGGATTAGAGAAGAACTTAAAAGAAAAGAATTCCATGTTCGCAGGGAAGCGGCCAGAAAGATACTGAATGCCAGAAGAGCCATGATGGATAACGCAATCAGGAAAGCGGTAAGGAACCTAGCTTCATCCGCTGATTCCGAATATCTCATGATGATATCATCTCTTATTGAGGGCTGTGATCTGAAGGGAAAAATTGAAGTTGTGATATCCGCCGCTGATGAGTCACGGATAACTCCCGGATACCTGAAAAAATATTCGGTAAGCGAACGGGAATTCATCCTTTCAGAAGAAAGGCACTCCAAAAACGGCGGGGTGATTTTCAAATCGGGGAAAATCAGCCAGAACGGCACTTTCCCCATGATAGCGGAGCTTGCTCACGAAGATATAGTGATGGAGCTGTCCGGTCTCATTCCATTAGAGAAGACCTGATCCATGGCAGACAGTTTCATCTATGCCAACGGAAGAATAAGCGGAGAGGGAACAAACCTTCTGGACAAGCGTATGTGGCAGATGCTTCTATCCTCAGTTGATGTAAAAGAAGCTACGAGACTTCTCGGCGATACATGGTACGGCGGTTTCATGCAGTATAACTCCATGGAAGACTGCTTCAACAAGGCTATGGAAACAACGGAGAATGAACTTCTGGAACTTTCCGAGGACGAAAGACTCATACGGGGAATCCTTCATCGAAGAGATGTGAGAAATGCAAGGTATATCTGGAAAAAAAACCTTTCAGGTAAGGGTTCAGAGGAAGAAATAGAAGTTGAGCGTCCGGGAATGATAGATACGGAAATTCTTAGAAAATCTGTTAATTCCGTTGAAGTCAGAGACGAACTTCCTCCTCTTTTCCTGCAGACACTGGAGGAACTCCTTGAGAATGAGCGAACAGGTGAAGTGGAAATTGACAGAAGAATGGACCATCTTGCCGCTGCCGTTGAAAACGATGAACTCATTGAAATAAATTCCGGTTTCAGGACATTCGTTATGACCAGCCTTGAACAGAAAAATTTCCTCACAGCTGGCAGATGCAGCCTTGACGATGTTCCCAGGCACATCCTGCGAGAGATGCTCCTTCATGGTGGTTACCATACCGAAGATGAAATTCTGGAAGCTTATCAGCGTAAAACATTACCCGGGCTTCTGGCAGAAACTTCTGGATTTGAACAGATAGGAGCAGCATTCGGGGAAGCTCTTGGGGACGGTTCCTTTTTCGTATTCGAAAGAGAATGTGACAGGAGACTGCTGGAATTGCTTGAAAAGGGAGCATTTCCTGTCTTCGGCCCGTCACCGCTGGCAGCTTTCGTGATAAGACGGGAAATGGAAATCAGCCACCTCAGGTTACTTATGGCAGCAAAATCGGCCGGGGTCAGTGAAGACAGGCTGAAAAAGCGGCTGCCGCGTGGATAGGAGACGGGATGACTGAGGGTAAGATTGCATTTCTTGGAGATATTGACTCGGTTCTCGGATTCAGGGCGCTGGGCGTGGAAACGGTAGTTCCGGAGAATGCGGAAGATGCCCGAGTGCAGTTTGCAAGGCTTGTAAAGGAGAAAACCTCCATCATCATGATAACGGAAGACCTGATGGATCATCTCCAGGAACAGATAGAAGAAACGGTTCACACAGCAATACCGTCGGTTGTTGTTCTTCCCGGCATTAAGGGTACTCAGAAACGGGGAGAGGATACGATAAGGGAGCTTATCATAAGGGCAGTCGGCGTTGATCTTATGTCAGAGGGAAAGAATTGAAAACAGTATAGAAAACCGCAACCCTCCGGAGGCAACGGATGATAAAGGGAACTATAGACAAAATAGCAGGTCCGCTGGTTGTTGCGGACGGAATGAAGAAAGCCAGAATGTTCGACCTGGTTTATGTATCCGATTACGGATTGATCGGCGAAATAATAGAGCTTAAGGGAGACAAGGCATCGATCCAGGTTTACGAAGAAACCGGAGGGCTCAAGCCTGGAGATCCCGTGACCGCTACAGGAAAGCCTCTTTCGGTTGAACTTGGTCCCGGAATAGTAGCTGCCATATACGATGGGATTCAGCGACCTTTGGATAAAATTCGCGAAGTGGCCGGTGACTGGATTACAAGGGGAATCAGCATAAGGGGGTTGGACCATGACAAGGAATGGGATTTCAAGTCCTTAGCGACCGTCGGGCAAAAAGTAACCGGCGGTGAAATTCTCGGAGAAGTTCCCGAAACAAAACTCATAACCCACAAAATAATGGTACCGCCGAAAGTGACCGGAGAAATCATATGGGTAATTGAATCCGGAAAGTACAATATAGATACGGTAATAGCGAAACTGAAGAATTCATCCGGGGAAACCGTTGAATTGATGATGTACCATAACTGGCCAGTAAGAAAACCGCGCCCGATAGCGGAGAAAATGGCGCCTGAGGAACCACTTATTACAGGACAGAGGGTAATCGACGCTTTCTTCCCCCTGGGTAAGGGAGGAACGGCGTGCGTTCCCGGCCCCTTCGGCAGCGGAAAAACGGTTATCCAGCACCAGCTGGCCAAGTGGGCGGATTCTGAAGTAGTTGTCTACGTTGGATGTGGAGAACGGGGAAACGAGATGACCGACGTTCTACAGGAATTCCCGGAGCTTGAAGACCCGAAAACCGGAGAGCCGCTTATTCTCAGAACCGTTCTTGTAGCCAATACCAGCAACATGCCGGTTGCAGCAAGGGAAGCAAGTGTATACACAGGTATCACAATAGGCGAGTATTTCAGGGACATGGGTTATTCCGTTGCCCTTATGGCCGATTCGACAAGCAGATGGGCCGAAGCAATGAGGGAAATGTCCGGAAGGCTCGAGGAGATGCCGGGAGAAGAGGGATATCCCGCATACCTTGGAACAAGGATAGCCGAATTCTACGAAAGAGCCGGTAATGTAAAATGCATAGGAGGAGACAGGAACGGAGCCCTTACGGTGGTTGGAGCGGTGAGCCCGGCCGGCGGAGACCTGTCGGATCCTGTGGTACAGGCCACCCTCCGTGTTGTTAAGGTGTTCTGGAGTCTTCAGGCGAAACTGGCTTACGCGAGGCATTTCCCGGCCATAGGATGGCTTGAAAGCTACTCTCTCTACACGGACAATCTCAAGGAGTATTACGACGAAACGCTAGGCACGGAATGGGTATCCATGATGAAGGAAGCCATAGCGCTGCTTCAGAAGGAAGCCAACCTGCTGGAAATAGCGCGGCTGGTGGGAGCGGAGTCTCTTTCTCCGGAAGATCAGCTTATTCTGTACACGTCAAGATCTCTCAGGGAAGATTTCCTGCATCAGAACGCTTTCCATGAAGTTGATACGTACACCTCGATAGCCAAACAGAAGCTAATGATGGAAGTCATAATGCACACTTACGAGGAGATGGGAAAAGCCATCCGCAACGGAGTTTCTCCAGGAGATCTTTTCGATCTTCCCTTGAAGGAGGAGATAGCGAGGATGAGTTATACTCCCGAAGATAACCTTGAAGCGATTGAAGCTATCAAAAATAGTATAAACTCACAGATCAACGATCTGACAGAGAATAAACAGACAGCGTAGGAGGGTGGGGATATGATAAGAGAATACACGACGACGGTAGAGATATCCGGCCCGCTGATGCTGGTTGACAGGGTCGAAGGGGTAGCTTACGAGGAACTAGTCGAGATAGAACTTCCGGATGGAGAGATACGCCATGGCAAGGTTCTTGAAGTTGACAGCCGCATGGCCCTTGTTCAGCTTTTTGAGGGCAGCAGTGGAACGGATATAGCCGACAGTAAGGTTCGATTCTTGGGGAAACAGGTGGAACTGGGAGTTTCCGAGGAGATGCTGGGCAGGGTCTTTGATGGTCAGGGAAGACCCAGAGTTCCATTCGATACGGCACCCCCCATCGTTCCGGAGAAGATGGATAACATCAACGGAGCCCCCATCAATCCATATGCCAGGGACTATCCAGCCGAGTTCATTCAGACCGGCTTCAGTTCCATTGATGGAATAAATACGCTCGTCAGGGGGCAGAAGCTCCCGGTTTTCAGCGGTAACGGACTGCCCCATTCAATAGTGGCGGCACAAATAGCCAGGCAGGCTAAAGTTATGGGCGAGGGAGAAAGTTTTGCTGTTGTCTTCGCTGCAATGGGCATAACATTCGAGGAAGCCGATTACTTCATCCGGGATTTCAGAAAGACGGGTGCCATGGACAGGGCGGTAGTGTTCATGAATCTGGCCGACGACCCTGCTATTGAACGTATCGCTACTCCAAGAATGGCCCTTACTGCGGCCGAGTACCTCGCATACGAAAAGGACATGCATATCCTTGTTATTATGACGGATATGACTAACTATTGCGATGCCTTGAGGGAAATATCGGCAGCAAGAAAAGAAGTCCCCGGAAGAAGGGGTTACCCCGGCTACCTCTACACCGACCTCGCCTCGATTTACGAACGGGCCGGAAGGATTAAGGGCCGGAAAGGCTCAATAACGCAGATCCCGATTCTGACGATGCCGGAAGACGACAAGACACATCCAATTCCCGACCTTACAGGATATATAACCGAGGGGCAGCTTATTCTTAACCGTGAACTCCATAAAAGGGGTATCTACCCTCCTATGGACGTTATGGAATCACTGTCAAGACTGAAGGACAAAGGTATCGGGAAAGGCAAGACACGAGAGGATCACGCAGACCTGTTCAACCAGCTGATGGCGGCTTACTCCGCAGGTAAGGACGCAAGGGAACTTGCTGTAATTCTCGGGGCGGCAGCGCTGAGCCCCCTTGACCAGAAGTACCTGAATTTCGCGGAGGAGTACGAGAAGAGGTACATAAGCCAGGGAAATCATGAGAACCGGAATATCGTTGAAACTCTTGACCTTGGATGGGAGCTTCTGAAGCTTCTGCCAAGGAGTGAGATGAAGAGAATCGATCCGAAACGTCTTGACAAGTTCTGGCTCGTTTCCGGGAGTGAAGAAAAGAAAGAGGAAGTTAACTGATGTCCATTGTAGTTCAGGCCACCCGTATGGAGCTTCTTCAGCTGCGCAAGAAGGTTAAACTTGCGCAGAGGGGGCATAAACTTCTCAAGGACAAGCTGGACGAACTCATGCGCCAGTTCAAGATACTTATTTCGAATTACGAGGGGGCACGGCAGGAATTGGAAAAAGAACTCAGCAGAGCTTACGGTGAGTTCCTTTTCGCGAGGGCAGCAATGACAAAACCGGGGCTTCTGGACGCGCTTCGCTATCCCGGAGCCGAGGCAAAGGTAATAACTTCCACACGGAAGATAATGAACCTGGTTCTGCCTGTTTTTGATGTTACCATCAAGGGTAATGTCCGGAATTATGGGATGTTCGATACACCGGTGGAGCTTGATGAGTCGCTGAAGGTCTATAAGGAACTTCTTCCGAAGATCATCAAACTGGCTGAACAGGAAAAGGCAATAAGCCTTCTTGCGAGGGAGATAGACACAACAAGGAGGCGGGTGAACGCCCTTGAGTATAAACTGATCCCGGAATTGGAGGAGGCGATCAGGGCGATCAGGTTGAAACTGGATGAAATGGAGAGAGGAAATCTTACACGGTTGATGAAGGTCAAGGAAATGGTCGAGGAGAAACGCGAAAAACGCCGCGCCTGACCAAGGTCGGACTTACTTATCTAACTTATTCTGACCTGATATAAGCTTATTCTAATATAAATACTCATA
>JAUVLV010000057.1 GCA_030600545.1 Candidatus Aegiribacteria sp.
GAAGGCCCCGGGGAGTTTTCGAAAAAACCTGACATACCTGTTGTAATAGCCTCAAGACTTCCCGGAGCAAGGGAATCCATAATGGAATTTCTTAACGGTCTGGGCTTTATCGAGTGGAAAAATTATGTTGCCTGCTCATGATTGTTATCACGGGTTTTGTCAAATCGAATTTTGGGGCTATATTAAACTAAGATCAATTCTTGTTGCGAAGACACTTTCAATTTTAGGAGGTAGAAGTTGAAGATCAAACAGGAAATGAAGGACGATGTTCTAGTTATTGCTCTTTCCGGCAAAGTCATCGGTGGCCCAGAGCTTATTGAGGTAAAGGACGTATTCCGGAAAGCTGTTGACCAGGATAAAAAGAGAATCATTCTTGATCTCGGTAAAGTAAGTTGGATGGACAGTTCCGGTCTGGGAGTAATTGTATCCGGTCATACTACCATTTCAAGAGCAAGCGGAGCTTTGAAGATTCTGAACGCAACGAAGAAAATCCATGAATTGTTCATCATCACGAAACTGATTACTATCTTCGATACATATTCTGATGAACAGGAAGCGATTGATAGTTTCGGAGAATGACTGTGCGCCCGATAGAAATGCGTTTTCCCAGTGATACTGACGTACTCGAACCTCTTCAGCTGATAGTTGAAGCTATTGGAAGATCGGCGGAAGTTGCGGAGAATGATTTGTCTTCCCTGTCAATTTCGGTTGTTGAACTGGCAAAGAATGCTATGGAACATGGAAACAAAAACGATCCGGAAAAGACAGTTACTGTCAGTTTCAACATCTTTCCTAACAGAATACGGTTTATGATAGATGATGAGGGAGAGTGGGAACCTGAAAAGGCACTTGGCTTCAATCCGGGAGAGGGAGAGGATCTTCTTTCTACAAGGGGCAGAGGAATTCTCATCGCCCGGAACCTGGCCAAATGGGTTGAATTTGGTCTTACTCCGGAAGGAAAAACGAGGGTTACTCTTATCTGGCCTCTGACCTGAAAGTGACACTCATCCCGTGAACAGTTTTACTCTTTCAGTAGTTTTCGAAAGTAGAGAACTGCCCTGGGGTATCCGGGATATTTTAAGAACTGATGCAGAGGTTTTGATACCTCCCCGATGGGCAGACTCCATAAGTATTTCCCGATCGGACATACCGGTTCCAGATGCTCTCCTCCTGGTAATTAACGGACCACTTTCTCCAGAGCTGAGAAACACCTATTACAAATGCTTCCGGCGTGCTATCCCGATTGCCGGGATATGTTTCAATAAGGAACCGGAGGATGATAATGCAGTTCATAATCTTACAGAAAACGGTCTCTGCTGGGCATTCTCGACCGCTAACGAAGGCAGAGAATTACTTCAGAATCAGATTCAGAACTGGCTGAGGGGTTTGAATCGGGAGTATTTTCCCTTCCCTGAAGGCTATAAGCTGCTTCAGTCTTACGGCAATATAGATACGCTTTCGGTAGATCTTAATTCACTTGAGAAAGCCAGAGAAGTTATTACAAGGCGTGGATTTATCTGCCTCAGCGGCTCACTTGGAGCCGGAAAGACCACCATTGCCAGAAAACTGCTCGTTGAAGCCTCGAAGGATGGTCTTAATCCAATCGAGATCATCACCCGCGACCTTGATTTCAGGGAAGTAGTACAGCTTCTTACCGGTCCGGAAGATTGCGTTGTTTTTCTTGATATTGATACCCTTCGGAGAATCGTGGATATCTATCCCTCCCGTCTTTGGTCAACGGTTATCTCACTTATGATCAGGGCTACAGAATCCAGGCACAGGCTGATACTTGCAACATCTTCATGCGAGATAGCGGAAGTATTCGATTCATACGATGATGCTCATGTCAGGCTTCCGGAACCTTCAACCGACCGTAAATGGAGGCTGGAGCAGGGGAGTGAGGCTCTGGAATGGTTCCGGAAACTGGATTCCCTTGAAAAGGCTGCTCCACTTCTGCTGGCAGCTTTCGACCCTGTCGTGGCTGAGGCTGTATTCAAACGAGTCCTTTTCAGGTTTCTCGACAGGCTTATCGTGCAGGAGAGCAACAGGTTCCCATCTAATGAGGAGCTGGAAGAATTATACAGCGGATCCCTTGCCGCCAGGGGTGCTGATCCATTCAGAAGAATTTACGGAAGCGGTGAGGTTTACATAACCGTAAGTGATTCGATGAAGATGTGGGCCATCGACAGGGGTATTCGTGAATTGCTTGAAATGGATGCTCCGGTCATTCGCGCATTTGGGGATACGCTTATCGGCAGTTCCGAACCCGGCGTCAGACGGGCAGGATATTTCCTTGCAGGATTTTACTCGAGCCTGTCCAGCGAAGTAAGGGCAAAGCTGCTTCTGCACATTGTATCCGAAAAGTCGGGAACTGTTCTTAAAGACGTTCTTAACATGCTTCTAAACTCGGCGGAGCATTCTGACAGGTCAATCATCAGCATGTACAGGATTATGATGGAAAAGGGTGGTACGGAAGTAAGAATGGCAGTTGCGGGAACACTGGGGAGGCAGTGGGTTCTTGATTCTCCCGAATTTTCGGAACTGATTCATTTAGCTGCTGATGATCCCGAACCCGGCGTAAGAGGGCAATTCCTTCAGGGCATAATTATGTGGGGATTGTCTGAAAAGGGCAGAGAACTGTACAGAGAGTTTATTGAGGACGATTCATTCGAAGTAAGAAACAGCCTTATGATATACATAGGCAGCAAGTTCCCGGTCCTTGAAAACAGGGAATTTGATGTACTCAATGAAGTCCTGGAAGGCGGTGATTCCAGATTAATGACCAGTCTTATAATGGGACTGCTGGACAGGAAACTGGAGGCATTCAATCAGGAATTCAATGATCTGCTCTGGGTTCTTATGGGCCGCCTGCCGCCGGGCGGCAAGGGAAAGCTAGCCTGGAGGATTGGTGCCAGGCTGAAGTTTTTCAGCAGGGAAGTAAGGAAATCCCTTAGAACAGATCTGTCAGAGGAGGATATCCTTCCAGTTGCACGATGCATGCTGATGAACCACTCATCCCTGGATCAGGAAGAGAAGGAGAACCTCTGGGAGCTTATCCGCGAACGAATCGCTTATAGCAGGACATTCGCCAGTATGGTGCTGCGGTACTATACCATCATGGACGACGGCATAAGAAGAAACTTCCTGAAAGAGGTTCTTGTTTCGGACCATTACGAGGGCAGAGAAGCTCTCAGTCAACTTATATGTCTTGGCAGGACGGATCTTATAGAAGCATCTGTTGACCTGATCGCAGGTATTCTTAAGACCGGTGAATTCAAGGAAAGAGCCGCTCTCCCATTCTTTGTACTCTGGAATGGGAGTGACCTTGGTGATTCTGTTTCCGATTTCATAGCTGAATTCAGGCTGGATTCCTCTTCAGACGTTCGAAAATCGCTGGTGAACGCGATCCGGAGCCTTGGAGTAAGAACAGACTTAACCTTCGATGTACTCAGTGCGCTGGCACATGACGAGAAACGGGCTGTAAGGGCTGCCGTCTGCAAGGCGCTAGGAGAGTTTGAAAATGATGAATCTGAAGATCTTGACCAGACTCTGAAGGAGCTGTCTGAGGATGAAGATCCATATGTACGTCTCAGTGCTCTTTCCGGTCTGCTCGACAACGTTTCCATATCCACGGGGAAGCTTCTTCCGGTAATAATTAGCGCTTTTGATGATTCTGCGTCAGATGTGCGGCTGGAGACATTAAGCGGTCTCAGAAAGCACCCTGAGCTGTATTCAATATCAGATATATATGTAAAACTTGCGGACTTGTTCTCCGATCCTGATAGAAAAGTACGAATGGAAGTGATAAGACTGGTTACTGAAACTCCGGAGCTGCTGACCTCGGATATCATCAGGAACAGGATACCTGATATTTTTCTTAACAGGTTCTCAGTCGGACATGCCATATCGGAAGAACTGAACATGGCGCGGAAGATACAGCTTGATCTGCTTCCGGATAGCCCTCCTAATCCTGAGGGTTACGATATAGAGATTTTCTACAGGCCTGCCCGTGAAGTAGGGGGTGATTACTACGATTTTTTCAACCTGCCTGACCATAACCTTGGACTGGCGGTGGCCGATGTTACCGGGAAAGGTATCCCTGCGGCACTTACAATGGCGGGGCTTAAGGGCAATCTGGAAGCCTACGTGAAGAGTATATATTCCATCAGCGCGATCATTCAGAAGGTTAACGAATCCTCTATTCTGGGAGAGGGGGATCCTATATTAACCGGTCTCTTCTACGGTGTTCTGGACCTTGATTCGGGCAACCTTACTTACGTTAACGCAGGGCATAACCCTCCGCTTCTTGTAAAAAGGGAGGGGGAATCCCACTGGCTTGACATTGGTGGGCTTATTCTGGGTCTTTCAACCGAGGCAATATATGAACACGGAACAGTGGAACTTGAATCGGGAGATGTGCTTATCCTCTACACAGATGGGCTGACAGAGGCAATGGATTCTTCAGATTCCGAATTCGGGACAGAGAGACTTAACAAAGTGGTTCTGGAAAACCGTGACCTTTCCGCGCACCAGATATCCAGTGGGATACTGGATGCTGTTAACTCGTATTCAAAGGGGTCACCGCAGGCTGATGATCAGACCCTTGTGGTTCTGAAATACAGATAATGAGAACCATTTTCCTGCTTTCAGATTTTGGAACATCGGATACTTACGTTGCTCAGATGAAAGCGGTAATACTGTCGGAGTCATCCGGAACAGCCACTATCATCGACCTTTCGCACGATATAAAGACCGGATCGATAAACGAAGCCGCTTTCCATCTTTACGTTTCCCAGAAAGTTATACCGTCCGGTTCAGTGGTTGTAGCGGTTGTTGATCCCGGGGTCGGCACTACTCGCCGGGGAGTGGTCTGCGAAGTGGAAGGTACTTTTTATGTTGGGCCTGATAACGGTCTTTTTGGGCTTCTACCCGCTGGCAGATGCTGGAAGTTGCCTGGTCCTCCGGCTGGATCAAGCAGTACATTTCATGGAAGGGATGTTTTTGCGCCGGCGGGAGGCAGACTGATACTTGATCCCGGATGGGTGAATTATCTGGAACCAGTTGATATTGAAGAGCTTATTCCATTAAAGATGGAGATGCCTGCTAAGAAAGACGGAGGATTGAAAGCAACTGTTGTACACATAGACAAATTTGGCAATGTTGTTCTCTGGTTATCCACATCCGCCGCACATGGATTCCATCCATCTGAATTGCAGCTTCCCGGTGGCACGATCGAATCCATTAAAGAAGTTTCAACTTACGCAGATAATTCGGGTATTTTATATCTTCAGGGCAGCCAGGGTTTTATGGAGATCGCTGTCAGCTGTGGAAGTGCTTCTGAACTTCTGGGACTGACCACAGGTGACAGAATTCTGCTTAAGGAGCGAAACAGATGAAGTACGTAAGTCTGCTGCTGCATATGTATCAGCCGCCTACGCAGGATATTGATCTGGTGGCGGAGATCGACGCGGAATGCTATAAGCCTCTTACAAAATTGCTGGCTCGGTCGGGAGCCAGAGTAGCAGTAAACATGAATTATTCTCTTACGGAGCATCTCGAGAAACTGGAATCCATATCCCTTGAGAATCTTGCTTCCGCTGGAAATCTGGAATTTACCGATTCGGGAGCTTATCACCCCATATTTCCGCTTATAGAAGAAGATGATATAAGAAGGCAGCTGCAGCTGAACAGAGACGGAAACCGCCGCCTTCTGGGGAATAACTACAATCCAACAGGAGTCTTTCCTCCCGAAATGGCTTATTCTCCTAAGCTCCCACAGATATTCAGCAGTATGAATTACAACTGGACAGTAACGGATGATATTCCCTGGGCCTGGACAGGCAGAGACGTTCCCAGCAGCACTATTCTCAAAGTAGGTGATGTAGCCGTATTTCTTAGAAGTAATTTCTGGAGCAACCGGATATCCTTTCATGGAGAGGACGGCTCGGGAATGGCTGAGGAAATAGTCACCGGCATGCATCAATGGACAGGCGATAAGGATGCCTATATTCTGATAGCAATGGATGGTGAAACTTACGGCCATCATAGAAAGGGAACCATAGAAAGATTCCTTGCTCCTTTCCTTGAGGCTTTTCAGAACAGGAAGGATGCCGTCATGGTAACTCCCGGAGAGCTGCTTGGAAGGTTTCCATCTGTATCGGCCGATGTTCCACCCGGAAGCTGGTCAACGACTACCGAAGACCTCGAAGCAGATAAACCATGGCCTCTCTGGGATGATCCTGACAACCGGATTCATGTGAAATTAAGGAAGTTGCTTCAGGATGTCAGAGATATCGCGAGGCTGTGCAAATCTGGCAGGGTTGCCTCTCTGGCCGATAAAATGTTATACTCGTGCCCGTTTTGGTGGGCTTCTGAAGGCAGATTCAATGCTGCACAGGTCCGCCGTGGTTTGCTTACTATTTTACAGACAGCTCAGGCGATATATGCCGAAACCGGTGATCGCTCCATGATGGACAGGATCATGACATCTGCCTGCAGTATCCCGGTGATAACCGGAGAGGATGCTACTAATGCCTAAGAAAGAAAGAACTTTTGCAGCCAAGCTGGCCCACGAAGCCAGGACACTTCATAAGGATGAATGCCCCGTATGTGGCAAGGAAAGAGTACCTGTAGTACTTTATGCTGCCATATACAGCGAAAATGGACACTGGCGTCCGCAGAGGCGCAGAGTCAAACTGTGCGACTGCAACAGAAAAGAAATTTACGGGTAAAAAATCCCGCATGGAGATTGATGGGGTTCTTTTCCTGGCTGCCGGTTACGGCAGGAGGGATGAACCCCTTTCTCTTATTCAGCCGAAAGCCCTTTTACCATACGGTGAAACATCGGTTCTGGGAAGACTTGCCAGGCAGATTCGTGTCCTGTGCCCGGGTAGAGTCAGAATAAACGCTTCCAGATGTCCTGAAGCACTGCTGAGGGAGATTTCGACAGTCTGGCAGGAAGAAATGTGTGAGTTATATTTCGAGGAAAGACCGCTGGGCGCATCATCAACATTGGCACGGCACGCTGATATAATTGATGATGGAACCTGGATGGTCGTTAATACGGATATGATCATCGAGGATTTTGATGCAATCGGGATGCTGGAGTATCACAGGAAAACGGAGTCAGACTGGACAGCTCTAACCGGGAGTTTTCCCAGAGATGGCATCTATTCTCCCTTGTTTACTGATGAGGATATGGAATTTGGACGAGGCGGCACTGAAAGAACGCATTACTGGGGGATAAGTCTGATGGAACCATCAATTCCTGCTATTGCAGCAAAGATACAGGCTTCAGAAGGGATGTTCTCAGAACTTGCTTCCAGGGCTTCAGCAGAGGGCAGCAGACTGATTACCTGCAGACAGGATGGTAAATGGCTGGATATGGGAAGAATAGATATACTTCGAAGGAATATTCTATCCGGAGGTTCGTACGTTCATCCCACAGCCTGCATATCGAGTGATGTCGTTCTTGAAGGATCATGGAATATTGGCAAGAACTGTATTCTGGGGAGCTGTTCCATATTGCGGGACAGCGTCATGCTCGAGGGATCATCTCTGGAAAGCGGTACTCTCGAAGAATCCATCCTGCCCTGGTTCTGCAGCAACCGGGACGGTGAATCTGTATGAAAACCATGTCTCCTGAAGTCGCTGCCTGGCTCAGAAGCAGAACAGATAACAGCGTAACGGTAAAGAGACTCCACGGTGATGTGTCTGGAAGACTGTTCTGGCGCGTATTCATAGCCGGAGAGACTCTTATTCTTATGGACAGCGGGAAACTTCCCATATGGCCATGGCTGGATATTCATGAGCTTCTTTCCGATCATGGGTTCAGTGTTCCTTCAATTATGGATTGCAACACAAAAAAAGGGTGGGTTCTCCAGGAGGATCTGGGCAGTCTCAGGCTGCTTGATGTGGACGATGACAAATATATGAAGTATCTCGATGAAGCGGTTAACATGATCATATCCATGCAGAAAGAACTTGACAGCAAGACCTGTTCCGGTTCAATAGCCGGTAGAAGAAGCTTCACTCCCGCATTTTTCATGGCGGAGCTTGAGAGTACACTGGAATCACTGTTTTTCCGGCTTCTTGGAGTTCCAATTGAAGAACTCCTCGCGCTTCAGGATGAGATGCGGAATCTGTGCGGTATGATATCGGATTCAGCGGTTTTTGTTCACAGAGATTTTCACAGCGCGAATCTCATGATTCACAAAGACAGATTAACCATGCTTGACTGGCAGGACGCGCGGTTTGGACCTACGGCATACGATGTTGTGAGCCTTATAAGAGACAGTTACAGAGATCCCGGATTTTCATGGGAGGACAGGGCCAGAAAATTCGTCATTTCGAAGGGCGATATGAACATGTTCCAGATTGCACTGACTGCATGTCAGCGGAGCTTGAAAGCCATAGGTACTTTCAGTTTGCAGTACAGGAAAACAGGTGATACAAGATTTCTGGGATACATGCCCAGAACATTCAGGTACCTTGCTGATTACTCCAGGATTTGCCCGCAACTTGACAATCTTGTTGATAAAACGTACAGAATTCTGGAAGAGTACTCCGGTGAGATAGATCTGAGAGATTTCAGATACTCCAATATCCCCGGTGTACGGGAGAGTTGATATGAACATTGAAAAAAGAGAAAGAAAGCGTATTCTGACCGGGGACAGGCCAACAGGACCTCTTCATCTCGGACACTACGTTGGATCACTGCAGAACAGGGTGAAGCTGCAGAAGGAGTACGATACTTTCATCGTTGTGGCTGATGTACAGACTCTTTCTACTAATTTCGACCATCCGGAACACCTTCCCGTCGATGTAAGACAGGTTACACTTGACAATCTTTCCGTTGGTCTTGATCCGGAAATAGTAAATATTTTTATCCAGAGTATGGTTCCCCAGATAGCGGAGCTTACCGTTTTCTTTTCGATGTTCGTTACCGTTAACCGGCTGCGGCATAACCCAACTATCAAAACTGAAGCCACTCAGCACGGATTTGAAGAGAACATGACCTACGGATTTCTGGGGTATCCGGTGAGCCAGGCTGCTGATATTCTTTTCTGCAGATCCGATATCGTGCCGGTTGGAGAAGATCAGCTTCCTGTAGTAGAAGTGTCCCGTTTCATAGCCAGAAGGTTCAATGAGCTTTACGCCAATGTCTTCCCGGAGCCAGCGGGTTTGAGGGGCGAGACGGCAAGGCTGGTCGGGCTGGACGGCCGTGCCAAGATGTCCAAATCCCTGCGCAACTGCATTTACCTCAGTGACCCTTCAAAGGACGTCAGGGAAAAGCTGATGTCAGCGGTAACCGATCCTGCCAGGATTCATAAGGATGATCCGGGACATCCGGAAATATGTACGATCTTTTCCTACCATAAGGCTTTCAACGGGAAAGAAGCCCCGAATATTGAAGAACGCTGCCGGAAGGGAACTATAGGCTGCGTTGCATGCAAGAAGAGGCTTTTTCAGGTAATAGAGGAAATTCTGGAACCCATCCGGGAACGGAGAGTTCAGTTCGAAAAACCCGGCCGTGTCGATGAAATACTCAGAAAGGGTACCGAAGCGGCATGCATTGAAGGAAGAAAGACGGTACAGCTTGTTCGAGAAGCCATGCATACGGATTATTTTGACTGAAGGAAACGATAATGAGACTATATAACAGCCTGACCCGCCAGAAGGAGGAATTCGAACCTCTCGCCCCGCCGTACGTGGGAGTATACATTTGCGGGCCTACTGTTTACAGCCCAAGCCATCTGGGCCACGGGAAAAGTTATGTTTCCTTCGATGTACTCATCCGTTACCTCCGTTACCTTGGATACAACGTCAGGTACATACAGAATATCACAGATGTCGGGCACCTCACCGATGATGCCGATGCCGGAGAAGATAAGATCGAGAAGCAGGCCCGGCTCGAGAAACTGGAACCTATGCAGATAGCAGAGAAATACACGAAATCCTACTTTGACGATATGGATGCCCTCGGTGTTCTGAGGCCTGATGTGTCTCCAAGGGCCTCCGGTCATATTCCCGAACAGATAGAGCTGATTAAGAAGCTGATCAAAAGAGGCCATGCTTACGAGGTTGATGGTTACGTTTACTATTCGGTATCCAGTTTTCCCGGATATGGCAAACTGTCCGGGAGAAAGCTTGACGACCTCATGTCCGGCGCGAGGGTTTCCGTCGATGAGAGAAAAAGGAATCCGAAGGATTTTGCCCTCTGGAAGCAAGCGGGAGACGATCATATACTGAAATGGAATTCCCCGTGGGGCTGGGGATACCCGGGCTGGCATCTGGAATGCTCCGCGATGTCAATGAGGTATATAGGTAATACGCTGGACATTCATGGTGGCGGGCTCGATAATATCTTTCCACACCACGAATCGGAAATAGCTCAGAGCGAGGGAGCCACCGGGAAGCCCTTCGCACGAGTGTGGCTTCACAACAACATGGTTACAGTCGATGGCCAGAAGATGGGCAAGAGCCTCGGGAACTTCACCCTTCTGAAAGAGATATTCGAAAAATTCAGTCCCATAGTCGTAAGGCTCTATATCCTCAGAAGCCATTACAGAAGTCCACTTGATTTTTCCGATAAAGGTCTTGAGTCAGCGAAGAGCGCCCTTGAAAGACTGACAGCTTTTCGGGCAAGGCTCGGACGTACGGATTCTGAAATCGCCGAAAAACCCTCCGAAGAAACCGCAGCTCTGATAAAGAGGACGAAAGCAGTTTTCCTTGAGTTCATGGACGACGATCTCAACACTCCCGGCGCGCTGGCTTCCATCTTCGATCTGATACGGGGCGGCAACACAATCCTTGACAAAGACGATTCACCCGCAAACAGGATTGTCCTTTCAGGGATACTCGAAGAACTTGCCGGTACTATCCTTGGCCTTGATACGGCTGGTTCCGCTTCCTCCGAAGCGAACAGCATGGAATTGTGTGAAATACTGGCAGAGACCAGAGGGATACTGAGGGAGAACAGGCTGTTCGAAGCTACAGACCGAATGCGTGAATCTCTGAACAGAATCGGATACATCGCAAGAGACCTGCCCGGAGGAAAGAGCAAGATCACGAGAAAATAATCAGGGACGGAGGTAATTAGAAAATCCAATTACCTCCGTCCCTGATTATGCAACTTCAAAACTATCCGAAACCGAACCGGGGTAATGGAGAGATTTTGCATCCTTCAGGCTCAGTCCTTTACTACACTGAATAATCACATTCTTTTTGAGATACAGGATGATAATATATAAACTGTAATTCTATGTGCAGGATTTAATTTCTGTGTAGATATTCGAGTGTTTGGAAGCATTCGAATTTGTCTTAAAGTACATTGTAAGGTGGGATAGTAACCGGTCAGTTTACAAGGAGATACTCAGCTAATTCTCGAGAGAATCGAGAACCCTCCTCAGCAGAACTTTCTCATCCATAATATTGTCGATGTCCAGCGGAAGTGTTGATAGGGCATCAATATACGCCCGGATTATGGTTGCCTTGGTTATCCTCTCTGATCTATGCTGCCTGTCTCGGCTCTGCGTTATTGTTCGTGCGATTCTTGTTAGCAGTTCCTCCTGGTCCGGCCTTACCGGAACCGTCAGCCGTACGGTCGGGAGGGAATAGTTCTGTATGTCAGAAATCCGTGAAATGAGACTTGATGACTTCTTTGTGTCAGTTTTCATATTAACCTCCGGGGGGAAGATATTCTCTTTGACATTCGGAGTCAAGTGAAGTATGAAATTCCATAGTTATGAATTTGGGGTATTGACGCAGGGATTAAAACATTGTAAAATTCTCTTAATGAATAAAAGATGTGGATTGCTGAGGATTTCATATATGGCTAAAATGCAAGTACACTATTATTGTTACTCTTATAATGTCACTGATATGGTGAGAATATATTTAATGCAGGCGAACGACTACCTGAAGAAAGGAAGATAATGTTAATCTTCGGAAGATCAGGCGGGGGGGCTGTTGGTCTTGATATCGGCAGCCATTCAATCAAAGTAGTCCAATTGACAGGGTCCAGCAAAGCTCTGACACTCTCGAGTTATGCTATACAGGAGTTATCTCCTGGTACAATTGTGGATGGAGAAGTTGTCAATCGTGAACACCTGATTGATACGGTTCATGATGTGGTCCGACAGGCAGGTATAAAAACCAGTAACAAGAACGTCCACAGTGCTGTGTCGGGAAGAAGTGTAATTGTTCGAAGAATCCCAATGGAGAAAATGTCGGAGCAGAATGCCCGTCAGGCCATTCAATGGGAAGCCGAACAGCACATTCCATTCAGGATCGATGAGGTAAGTCTTGATTTCAGGATCATTAATCCTGAAATATCTCCCGGACAGATGGAAGTTCTTCTCGTGGCGGCAAAAAAGGAAGTTGTCGACCTTCACAGGGGAATTCTGCAGGGAGCAGGTCTTAAGCCTGCCACAGTAGAGCTTGAGCAGTTCTCTCTTCAGAGGGCTTACCAGAACGCATACAAGCCTGCTATCGATGAATGTGTAACAATACTGAACATAGGTGCTGAAGTAACGAACATGATTGTCGTCAGAAACGGTCTTCCAAGCTTCAACCGTGATCTTTCCATTGGCGGTTCCAGGTTCGTTGAAGCTCTTCAGAGATCTCTAGGGCTTGAGTATGAAGTTGCTCTGGGAGTCCTTAAGGGCAATGTGCCGGATGGGGTATCATCCGATGAAGTTCATACGGCTATAGGAAGAGTTATCGAAGAGCTATCAACAAGCATAAGAAGATCATTCATAACTTACCAGGCATCGGGTGAAAATTCGCGGATTGACAAGATGTACATAAGCGGAGGTTGCTCACTTATGCCTGGGCTAGCTACAATACTCAGTGAGCAGCACGGACTTCCGGTTGAGCACTTTCAGCCCTTCAGGAACATAACTATACCCGAAGATGTCATAAGCGACAGTGAACTGGATTCTGTTGGCGCTGTGCTTGCAATATCTACGGGTCTTGCGCTGAGGGGATTCGAACCATGCATGGTTGACATCAACATCCTTGAAGAAGCTGAGGGCAAGAAGAGAAAACCTTCGGGTGTTCCCGCGGAAGTCAACTCAACCCTGCTTACAATTCTTTGCGTTTTACCGTACATCGGTCTTATTGCTGCTGGAGTAATTTCCTATATGGACTATCAGGATCTCAAGGAACGGGAAGTGATAGTTAATAATGAAATTCAAGAGGTGCAGGAACAGATTTCACGTCTGGGCATTCAGTTGGATCAGCAGGCCGAGGCTGAAAGGCTGAATACTTCTGTTAACAGGAAGCGTCAGCAGATACTGGCTCTTTCAATGAATCAGAAATATTCAGTTTACATCATCGAGTATCTCTGCAGGGCAATTTATCCCGATGAAACCACTCCTGGAACCGAGACTGAGAAAGGTATTTATCTTACCAGTCTTGTTCTTGGTTCAACTGAAGTCCGTATTTCCGGAGTCTCTAAAACATGGGGCAATATAATCGAATTTCAGCGTAATGTAGTTGATATTATGCCAGACGGCAGAACCCCGCTATTTACTCTTGAGGATTACGGACAGACTTATACACTTGCTTCCGAGGCAAGCAGAACCGGAAGCAGACGATACAATTTTAATATGATCATTGGAGTGAATTCCTCTGCATTGGCATCCCTGGTGGGGGAGTTTGCCGGAGATACAAGTACATTAGTAGAAACATTTGAAGAATCCGGAAATACGGAGGATCGTCCTGATAATACAGGGGAGGAATCATGAAAATATTCGCAATATCAGTTTTAGGGTTGCTGCTTGTACTGGCAGTTGCGGGTTGCAATCCCGTTGGAATGGATGATACCAGGGTTTACGTCAGAGGTTTGATCTTCAGCGACTCAACCCATACCGCCTTCGCTGAGAATATTGGCGTTATGACAGTTGGAACCCAGGAATCATACGTAACAAGTACTGGAGCCAACGGAAGGTTCTGGATCGAGATGCAGATGTATCCTGATACAGGCGGCGTCTCTGGAGCTGTCGTATTTGGCATGAAGGCATTTCATGGAACAGATGAATACATCTACGGCGGTTCTACAGGTACCTTTACTGTCTTCGGCGGAGATACGCTGACAATGTACGATATTGACCTTGATATGTTTGAGGCCGCTACTAAATCCGGCGGGTCTGACTGATGGGATATCTAATTATATATGAACAGTTAATATACAGGGGGGGTACGGTATGAATGCTTATCTCAGAGACCCCAGGTTCTATATTCTAATAGTCGGTATTCTTCTTGTAGTAGCATTGCTATACATGTATCCCAGAAAATTTTCTTCCGGAATTAATGAGAGAATTGAGCAGGCCGAACAAAATCTGAATATGAAAAGCGCCGAACTCAGTTCACTCCAGGCGGGAACTGCATCGGATATGGCAATAACCGAGCAGGAGATCAATCGTCTTAATCAGCAGCTTGTAGAACTTGATAGATATCTTCCCAGAAGCTACGACCAGGACGAAGTACTGGATATATTGACGGAGAATGCGGAAAATAGCGGTTTACAGATTAATGCTCTTACTCCGCTACCACCAAGTACAGAGGGTGATTACGTTGTATACGGATGGCAGATTCAAATCACCGGACGTTTTCATAGACTTGGTGTTTTTCTTGATCAGTTGACCCAGCAGATGATGATGACTGCGGTTACAGATCTGACCGTAATACAGAAGAAGGCTTCCGACGGAAGTTACGACAATATGGAGGCGAATTTCACAGTTTCAGCCTTCGTGCAGCCATAGGGAAGGGAGCAGATGAAATGAGTATATCAAGACTGACGTATACAGCCCTTCTTACAGCTACTGCGGTTTTCCTGGTGTCCGGCTGTGGTGGAAGCAGGGATGAAGATACTTCAATGGTTGATCATTCAGGGTCATCCATTACGGTAGTATCGAATTCCGATGTTCACGGCTGGATAGAGATGGCTCTATCTCAGACTGCTCCCATAATGGCTGAGGCAGAAGATAATTCCGCATGGCTGTTGTTCGAGGGGGGAAGTCTTCTCAGGTTCAACATAGCAGACGGCAGGTGGAAGTCTTATCGTCTTGAGGACATCGGTAATGTTATTGATTTTGATCTGAATGGTGAGATTCCTTCATTTATTACGGAGACTGAATACCTCGTCTTCAACGAAAGCAACTGCGAAGCAATTTACGAATCACTTCCAGAGGGATTCTCACCGATGGAACTTGAGTCAAGTAATGCCGATGTCGCCATTCTGGGATTAAACGGAGATCTGGCGATCAGGGAGGAAGGTAATTTTACGGTTTATTCCAGTCCTGAAGAGTTGAACCCACAGGGTGACCTTCAGCGAATAGGACCGGACTGGATATTCAGCCTTGAGGGCGGTAGAATAGCGCTTTTTGATCCATCGGTTGCTCTATGGCAGTTTGAGGAATCGCCCGAGGGAGATATTCTGGCTTCGTCGGACAACATTCTGTTCATAGGTGTAAATGATACTATTTTTGTCAGAACCTTGCCGGGTGAATGGAATTATCACTCCGATGGGCGACTGTACGATGGAGGACTTGTATTAACGGAGAATGGAATATCAACGATCATGTCACCGGGTGATGTGATAGCTGAAGCTCCCTCATTTGAGCCGTCAAGATTGTTTGCGATGGGAAGTTTCCAGGAGCCTATCTGGGCCATCGATGATCTTGGGATGACAGTATATTCGGACCTGGGTGCAGTTGAAACCAGTCTTCCGTATTATGAAACACAGCGTGTATCCTGTACCATGGCAGGACAGGGTGCTCATGGGAGGCAAGGATCGACAGATTCTGTAGATGACATAATACAAGCGGGCGGAGGAACATTCAGGATATATGAATCTGTCTCCATCAGACCTGATCCATTCACGGAATTCTCAACCGAGGAAAGAGATTCCAGACGGAGTCTCGAAAGAATTTCGATTGAGGAATTCAGACTGGTCGGCATAACACTTGACCCAGTCGGCGGTGACCAGGCTATGGTTGAAGATGGGCTTGGTGTTCCATACATACTATACGAAGGAACTGTTCTTGCTAATAATTCACATGTTGCTGAAATTACCAGTAGTGAAGTTATTGTAATTCAGGATGTAATAGTTGATTATAGTGCGAGAGGTGGAGGAGAGACAATAATCCCAACCATTTACTCTCTGCGTTTACATGAAGAAGGTGGTTTGTAATGCGCCTGTTAACCGTTTTTAGTCTCCTGTTGTTGCTGGCATTACCAGCAGTAGCGTACAGGATTACCGATATCTCGGTAGTACCCAGCGGCGACGTAACCCTGGTTACAATAACCGCCGATGACGCGATTTCGTACGAGAGATTTTTACTGACCGATCCAATGAGGATCGTTCTG
>JAUVLV010000008.1 GCA_030600545.1 Candidatus Aegiribacteria sp.
GTGAGAGTACTGAGGAAAATGTCGGGGGAACCATCCTGAAGTGCATTCCACGTATCCTGTATTGCTTCTTCAGGAGTATTTGAACTTAGAAGCGCCAGTATAAGAATGATTACCCGCAGCATGATTTACTGAATTATCTCGAAGGTTGCGGATACTTCTACGGAAATCGAGAAGGCTCCAGGCGTAACGGAAGGTGATTCCACGTAGCCTCCAAGGCCGCCTTCGTAGTTCATGTATGCCGTTTGGGAGGTGGGGTAGTAGTTGGTCCATTCGCTGATGCTCGTAATTTCACCAAGTGTTACTCCGAAGTTGTCAGCAAGCTGCTCGGACTTGTCCCTTGCATTTTCAGATGCCCTTTGTCTTGCTTCCTCATACATTGCGGTGGTGTCTTCAACGTAGAAGGATACTCCGTTGATGGAATTGGCGCCTGCGCTCACAACTGCTGCGAGTACATCACCTACAGTGCTTATATCCCGGATATCCGCCTTTATATAATGGTTGACCACATATTCCATTTCACCTGTGTAGTCATATTCGTAATCGTCCCAGACTTCCTGAACCCAGAGGTTGTAGCTGGTGGTTTGCATGTCTTCACCTGCAACACCTTCACTGCGTGCAGCGGCCATTGCGGATTCGATCAATTGTGCAGCATCGTTTACAGCTAGATTGGGCTCTGATCTTGTAATATTCACACCGAACACTACGGATGCTACGTCCGGTTCAGCACTGGAAATGCCTGATCCTGTTGAGCTTATAGTGGCTGGATATTCGTAGTATCCCTGTCCCATTGCCATGCCGGTTAAAGCTAAGACACCCAGCAGCAGAATTACTCCCGATCTTTTCATGTCTACATCCTTTCGTTTTATTTTGTATGCCAGTTCGTGCTTTATATACAATCGAATCGTTGAAATTATTCCCCGATTATTTTCACCATGACTCGTTTCCGGCGTCTGCCGTCGAACTCGCCGTAGAAGATCTGTTCCCAGGGTCCAAGGTCAAGCTGTCCGTCGGTAACGGCTACGACTACTTCCCTTCCCATTATCTGCCTCTTATGGTGGGCATCGCCGTTGTCTTCGCCCGTTCTGTTATGTCTATATCGCGAAAGGGGTTCATGGGGGGCAAGTCCTTCGAGCCATTCATCGTAATCCTGAAGCAGGCCCTGTTCATCATCGTTTATATAAACGCTGGCAGTGATGTGCATGGCGTTCACAAGGCAGAGGCCTTCGCTTATACCGCTTTCCCGCAGTTCCTGCTCGACTGCCGGAGTGATGTTGATGTAATCCCTGCGATTTGGAGTATTGAACCAGAGGTATTTTCTGTGTGACTTCATATATGCTCCCATTCAGGTAAAACCTCGTTGTTACCAAGTATATCCATTTCTAATACTACAAGTTCCCAATCGGGGCTGTACAGTAGTTTCTCAGCCTGATCCATCATTCTATTAACTCCTGCTTCGCTGCCCGAAATGAATGTTGCCGTAAGCCATGCTTGCTGAACAAGGTTCGTGGGACCCACCTGTGAAACAGAGAAGCCCATGTTCGAAAGATGATCTTTCAGTGAACGAAGATATCCTCTTCTGTCCTTCAGAGTTCTGCAGCCCCTGAAAAAGAGCTCAGCGCGGATCAGACCGATGTAGTATTTCAGTTTGCAGTCTGGAGGAAAACAGCGGCAAGGGGGGGAAGAGTTACGCTGACAGAGTGAGGAAGGCCGTGCATTCCGAAGGGTTTTGAGTGAACGGATCCAAGGTTACCTTTGCCGGAGCCGCCGTAGATATCTGAGTCTGTATTAAGTATTTCGGCATAAGTACCCTCAGAGGGTACACCTATCAGGTAATCCTCCCGTACGACAGGGGTCATATTGAAGATACAGACAACCTGAGAACTCTCACCAGAATTTCTGAGGAACGATACGACTGTTGCATGCGTATCGTTGAAATCTATCCATCTGAAGCCTTCAGGGCTGCAGTCGAGTTTATGGAATGCTGGATTGCGCATGATTATTCTGTTGAGATCGCTTACGAAGATTTGCAATTTTCTGTGTTCATTGTACTGAAGGAGATCCCAATCAAGCTCAGTTTCGTGGTTCCATTCGTTCCACTGGCCGAATTCGCTGCCCATGAAGAGAAGCTGTTTTCCAGGATGCGACCATTGATAGGCCAGAAGAAGCCTGAGGTTTGCGAACTGCTGCCATCTGTCTCCGGGGCACTTGCTCAGGAGAGATGATTTGCCGTGAACCACCTCATCGTGTGAGAATGGTAGAACGAAATTCTCACTGAAGGCGTAGATGAGAGAGAAAGTAAGGTCATTCATGTGGTGCTTGCGGTGAACCGGTTCCCTCTGGAAGAAATTCAGTGTATCGTGCATCCAGCCCATGTTCCACTTGAATGTGAAGCCAAGGCCGCCGTATTCAACAGATGTCGTAACACCGGGCCATGCAGTGCTTTCTTCGGCTATTGTCATGGCTCCAGGAAAATCTTTTGCAATTATCGAGTTAAGTGTTTTAATAAACTCAATGGCACCAAGGTTTTCCCTGCCTCCGTATTCGTTTGGAATCCACTCACCCTCTTTTCGGGAGTAATCAAGGTAGAGCATTGAAGCGACAGCATCAACTCTGAGTCCGTCGATATGGTATTTATCCAGCCAGAAAAGCCCGCTTGCCACAAGGAAGTTCTTTACTTCCTGCCTGTCGTAATTGAAAACCAGTGTCTTCCAGTCGGGATGGGTTCCTTTTTTTGGATCTTCATGTTCGTAGAGGCATGTTCCGTCGAATTTTGCAAGCCCTGTGGCGTCCGATGGAAAATGGGCGGGTGCCCAGTCAAGGATTACTCCGATGGATGCTTCGTGGCATCTGTTCACGAATTGCTGGAAATGCTCCGGTTTGCCCAGACGGCTGGTAGGGGCGAAGTAACCTGTTGTCTGATAGCCCCAGGAACCGTCGAAGGGGTGTTCCATTACCGGCATAAGCTCAATGTGCGTAAAACCAAGCTCCTTTATGTACGGGATAAGTTCGTCAGCCAGTTCGGACCAGGAAGTGAAATCCCTCCAGTCAGGTGGTTTCTTCCAGGAGGGGGCATGCATTTCGTATATGGACAGGGGGGAAGAGAAAGGGTTCCATTTGTTTCTACTTTTCATCCAGATTGAGTCTGTCCACTCGAAAGAGCTGATATCAGCTACAACGGAAGCTGTTCGGGGGCGGAATTCCGATGCCAGCGCAAGCGGATCCGATTTCTCAATTATTTCCCCGGTATGTGTTTTCAGGGAGTATTTGTAAAGGTCTCCGGGGGAGATGTCCGGAATGAACAGTTCCCAGACCCCTGAAGAGCCCCTTGAGCGCATTGGATGGCGTCTTCTGTCCCAGTCGTTGAAAGTGCCGATAACACTAACTGAGGAAGCGTTTGGCGCCCATACGGAGAACAGTACACCTTCGGTGTCTCCGGCAGCCCATACTCTGCCTCCAAGCGTGTCGTAAAGCTTGTAATGGTTACCCTCGGTAAGAAGGTACAGATCGAGTTCGCCCAGCTGTGGAAGAAAACAGTAAGTATCCCTTGTTTCCCAGGTGGTGTCTCCAGTGCTGAAAATAAGTGTATACGAAAAGGTTTTTTTCTCCGGTTCAGATATCCATACGAACAGTCCCGTATCCGTGACTCTGTTCATCTGCAGCGGTTTCGCGTTCTCTATTTTTATTGAAACCTTCAGTGCCGCAGGACAGAACGTTCTAACTTCTATTCTGTTATCGTATTCCGGCCCCAGAGGATGCATTCCGAGAAGCATGAAAGGGTTTGAGAGAGTTGCGTTCTCAATGCTTTTGATTTCATCCGGTGTAAGAATTGTACGAATTTTCATTACAGTATGATAATCATTCCCAGGCCAAGGAGTAGAAGGTAGCCAAGGGAATCGGTGAAAGCGGTGAGCAGAATGTTGCTGCCCAGGACTGGATCTTTGCCAAGGGCCTTGAGAACCAGTGGAATTGCGGCTCCGAGAAGACCCGCAAGACCCATATTGCCCACAATGGCCAGGAAGATGACAAGACCCAGTAGAACGGGATCGGTGTCGCCCGGGAACAGAAGAGCAACAGCGGAGGCAACCGTTCCGGCTACAAGCCCAAGAAGAAGACCAACCCTCGCCTCTTTGAAAATAGCCTTCAGACTTGATGAGAATTCCATTTCCCCAAGAGCTATACCACGTGTAATCACGATAAGTGACTGATTTCCTGTATTACCTCCCATTCCGGCTACGATGGGCATGAAGGCAACCAGGGTCGCAACGGATTCGATGGTTCCCTGAAACGCCCTTACAACCGTGGATGCAACGAAGGCGGTAAAAAGATTCACCCAAATCCAGGGGAAGCGCTGTCTGAAGGCTGTAGATACGGGGCTGAATATTCTATCGTCCTCGGTGAGGCCAACCATTTTGTACATATCCTCCGTGGCCTCTTCCTCCATTACATCAAAAAGACTGTCGCCGGGTATGACACCGACCAGCCTGTGATTGTCGTCCACAACCGGTATGGCCATGATATCGTACTTTCTTGCTAGAATGGCGGCTTCCTCACGGTCTGAATTTGCATTTACAGTGAATGGGTCGGCCATCATTATTTTGCGAATCGTAGTGTTCTGGGGACATGTGATAAGACGCCGGAGCGGAACGACACCTGCCAGCCTTCCGTCATTATCGGTTACGTATACGTAGTACGGAACATCCACATCTTCGCTTTGTTCCCTTATACGCTCCACGGCCTGTTCGGCGGTGAGTTCCGTGGTAACGGACATGTAGCTGGTGCTCATGCAATATCCTGCGGAATCCTCGGGGTATATGAAAAGCTGTTCTATGCTTTGTCTTTTAGCGGGGGAGAGCAGCTCCATTAACTCATCCCTGCGGTCCTCAGGTACAGTATCAAGGAAAAGAAGAGCATCGTTCGATTCCAGTGATGCTAATAGTTCGGCTGCCCGGTCGTTCTCCATTCGTTCCAGGATTTCAAGGAGAATGCCCTCGGGAAGCTCCAGGAGGACCTTGTCCGCCATCTTCTGTGTAAAGAGTATCTCCACCAGTATGGTAGCTTCAGACGGCGTTAGAGTGCCGAATAGATCTGCAATATCAGCGTGGTGCATTTTCTTGAGGATGAGGGCTGCCCTGCCCTGTACTCCGCTCGCAATAAGTTTGCGGACGTAATCACCGTGTTTCTGAGTAATCGGCATCGTTCACCCCCTGATGTCTTGTTCTGTGGAAGCTAATCGATACGGGTTTTCTGTCAATGGCAACGTTCTGCACTTCCGGAAGTGCTTTACGGCATTAAAAAGAAAAGCCGGGAACAGCTGAAAAACTGTTCCCGGTACACATTCAGATTGTGATGTCTATGTAGAAATACTTACCAATACTTGCCGATAATCAGATATACTATCGTCCAGAGACCCACAATTATTCCGAAGAGACCCAGAGTACCCTGCTTTGCGGCAAGCTTGGCAATCATCTCGTCCATTTTTGCCTTGGCATCTTCAGAACTGACGAACGATTTGATGACACCTATGCCGAGAAGCAGTCCAAGACCAAGCTGAAGCAATCCTGAAGCAATCCATGTCAATGAACCTACTGGTATATGTTGGAACCAATTCAGATGAGTCAGGAATCTGATAACCTGAATAAGTCCGTAGATTGCTGAAAATGCACCTATCCATCCCTGGTAGGGTGCCATCTTCGCGATGATGTCCTTTGCCTCAGGTTTTTTTGCAATGATCAGATTGGGTGCTGCAAGTATTCCCAACACGACAAGCCATATACCGTTTATATAGCTAATCCCAAGATAACCCATTATCACCTCCTGTTTAAATTAACTTTACTGACAAAATCTATAATATCACAAAAACCAAATGGACCTTTCATAACCGTTAATTAGATACAATAATATCTTTTTTAATGAAAACCCTGAAAGTCCAGGGTTATTCAACCCCTTTTCTACAACATTTAAATATCGAAGATTATCCTTTCATGCGCAAGTGCCGTGAAGAGATGATCTTTGTACATCTGAATAAACAATTGCCTCGGAATTCATCTGTTACCGGAACGCAAACAGTTTCAGGAGAGTTACGAAGGAACTTTCAGTGAACTGAGCATATATAAGATGCATAGATAATTGTCGCTGTTTCATGTTTGATTCCATGCGAACACCGATTGTATAAATATTGACACGTTGGAACTTCGAGGGTAGCATTGGTATTAATAAGTAAAGTGATTAATCCACAATATACAGGAGATTACCAGTGAATGAGAATTCTCTTCCGGACAAAAGACTGTTTTCAAGGACCAGAGCTGACTGTGAACTAACAGTGAGTCCAAAGAACATGCCGCTGCTTCCTGCAACCGCCATCAACGTAAGCGCTTCGGGGATATACTGCGTAAGTTCCAGGAACATAGGTGAGCTTACACGGGTTGACATTATACTTAGAATAAACGGAGGCGAAGATATTCCCGCAAGGGCTGTTGTTATAAGGGAAGAAGAGCTTTCCGATGGCTCATACGGTATTGCCCTTTTTTTCACGAAGATCACCGAACAAGGAAGAAATGCGATTATCGAATACACAGCAGACATTGAATCAACAGGTTAATTTATTATGAAAACAATACTTGCAGCGGTTCTGTTCATTACGTTCTCCGTTTCCAGCGCTTCCAAGTATGCTGGAGAATTCCTTTCCATTGGCGCTGGTGCCAGGGGGCTGGGCATGGGAGGAGCCTTTTGTGCTGTGGTTGACGATGCCTCAGCCGGATACTGGAACCCCGCAGGGCTGTATATGATCGATGGCCAGGAAGCTCAGTTCATGCACTCGGAAAGGTTCGGTGGAATTGTACGGTACGATTACCTTGGTTATGGAAGATCCGACGGATCAACCGGACTTGGCGCAAGCCTTTTCAGAACTGATGTCGGGGATATCGCGAACACCAATAATCTTCAGTATTACGATACAGGCTCGGATGGTGTGTTCGGCGTTGACGGAACCGGTGAACCGGGAGACGCGGGGAACGACGATTACGACTCGACAACCAATCCCGATGGTACCGAGGGTAACGGTGAATGGGATCCCGGGGAAGAGATAATATACGATGAGGGAAGGATAACCTACGGCAACGGAGTCGATTGGGCCCTTTACCTTTCATGGTCGAGGAAGCTCAATTCGGTGTTTTCCGTTGGAGCTTCAGCAAAAGTTATTCAAAGAGGACTGATGGACCACAGCGCATTCGGACTGGGTCTTGATGTAGGTGTAAGGTACCAGCCTTCGGAAGCTTTCTCGGCTGGTGTTAACCTGCAGGATATATCCGGGACGCATCTTTTCTGGGATACCGGAAGCAACGAAAGCATTCTGCCAACTGTCAAACTTGGCCTGGCGATGAAATGGCCCCTGACCAAGTTCGCAACGGTTGCTACTATGGCAGCAGATGGGGATTTCAGATTCGAGGGACGGGAATATTCCGCACAGTACAATTTCAGTGGAATCAGCCTCGATACCCATCTCGGAGCCGAATTCCTTATTAAGGATCTGGTTGCCCTGCGACTGGGTTCTGCGGAAGGCTCGATGACGGCAGGCCTGGGGCTGCAGTTCAGCCTTATGAACCATCCTGTCAACCTTGATTATGCCTATCTGAGCCATCAGGATCTTGATGCAACCCACAGGATGTCTCTGGGTGCAGGATTCTGATAGTATTAAAAGCCCGTTCTCTTTACATTTCATGAGATCCATGATGTTATATGCCGCACTTTGAGGAAGCCGTAAGGAAAACCATTCATGTCGGGTCTTCAATTATCCCAATTGCTGCAATAATCGTTTACGACCTTTATCCGGAGGAGGGAAGGCTTTACCTTTCAGGAATCCTGGCGCTAATAACCGTTATTCTTCTGATAATCGATTTCCTGAAGGCCAGATCCCGGCCGTTCAAAAGCTTCATGATGAAATTATTCGGCAAGGTTCTCAGGAAGAACGAGATGGAGGGGGGAATGACGGCTTCAACGATAGTTGTTGCATCCGCGGCTTTCACCATATTCGTTTTCCGCCAGGAAATAGCGGTTGTTTCCCTTCTATTCCTGAGCTTTGGAGACAGTGCGGCAGCCCTGGTCGGCAAACATTTCGGAAGGATAAAGCTCGTGGGGCCGCGCACACTGGAAGGCAGCCTGGCAGCATTCAGCGCTTGCCTTATGGTAAGTCTTTTTGCTTTGTGGGTCTCACCTGAATTCGGATGGTATTTCACGCCTGCAACACTCTTGGTCGGTTCCCTTGTGGCTACACTTTCGGAGCTGTTTTACCTTCCTCTCGATGATAATTTCAGGATACCTGTCTTTGCCGGTCTGGCCATGGAATTGATCCTCCCGGGTTAACAATGAGCATGACTTACTATATCGATGTTTACGGCTGCCAGATGAACGTTCATGATTCGGAGATTATATCCGGCATACTTGAATCGGAAGGATTTTCATCAACTGAAAAGCCTGAATCAGCGGATGTTATACTTCTTGTATCCTGTGCAGTCAGAGAACATGCTGAAACAAGGGTTCTGGGCAGGGCTTCCCAGCTGGGAGGTCAATGGAGAGATAGAAAATCGGGGAAACCCCTGATTGTTCTATGTGGCTGCGTTGCCCAGGAACACGGGAACAGCCTTTTCGCAAGGTTAAAGGATCTCGATCTTGTGGTAGGCCCCGACTGCTACAGAGATCTTCCCGCATTAATAAGGAATTCCGAAAGGGAAAGCGCCGTTGACTTCAGAGAGAGTGATTATACCGGAATAGAGCCGGTCAGAAAGGAATTTCCAAGGGCTTACGTTACGATTATGCGTGGTTGCAATAACTTTTGTTCCTACTGCATTGTGCCTTACGTCAGAGGGAGGGAACGGAGCAGGAATTCCGATTCAATACTGAGTGAAATTGCTGCACTCTCCCGTAGCGGGTACGGTGAGATCACACTGCTCGGACAGAACGTAAATTCCTACCATGATGGAGATACCTCATTCTCCGAGCTTCTACGGAAAGCTGCTTCGGCTGCGGGTAATTCATGGATAAAATTTGTTACCAGTCATCCCAAGGACCTCGGCAACGAAACTGTAAGTGTAATGGCTTCCGAAAAGAACATCTGCGAATACCTGCATCTGCCATTTCAATCGGGAAGCGATACTGTTCTCAGGAGGATGAACAGGGGATATTCAGTTCAGGAGTATCTTGACAGGATTGCACTGCTCAGGGATGCCATGCCGGATATTGTGCTTTCAACGGATGTAATAACAGGATTTCCGGGGGAATCTGAAGCGGATTTTCAGAAGACAGTCGACCTTCTTGAGAGTGTAAGATTCGATAACGCGTTCCTGTTCAAATACAGCGAAAGAACGGGAACGGCCGCATGCAGCCTTGAGAATCCTGTGCCGGAAGCGGAACGCCTTTCAAGATTGAATCATCTTCAGGAGCTTCAAAGAAAGATAACGGTTGAGGAATCGGGAAAGCTGATGGGAAAAACCCTGAGTATTCTTATTACAGGGCCTGCAAAACAGCCCGGGCAGCAGGCCTCCAGAACTGAAGGCAACAGAATGGTTATACTGGAGGGTACGGATTTCAGTCCTGGAAGTTTTGTGGATGTAAGGATAACAAGAGCTGATGGATGGACCCATTTTGGCGAACCTGTTGAAAACTCCGCTATCCGATGACATTCGTGAAGCACCTGGAGCGATGGGGCAGAAAAAGAACAGCAGCCATTCCCGGAGCTCTGCCGGACAGGGAAGAAGTTCTTCCCTCAGATCCATCCAGAATACTTGTAATAAGAACAGATAACAGACTTGGTAACCTGGTGCTTCTGGAGCCACTGCTGAGGAGCGTCAGGAATAGATTTCCCCGGGCTGAGCTTGATATTCTTGCAAGCGATGTATTCTCCGAACTCCTTGAATATCAGGGATATAATGTAATAGAAATGGACAAGAAGGGGCAGATCAGAAATCCCGCGAGATTCGTCAGCCTTATTCGGAAACTCCGCAGCAGATCGTACGATGTGGCAATCGATGCCGCGCACCCTCATTCGTTCTCCCTCTCAGGAGCGATTGGCACTGTTCTTTCGGGCGCAGGCTGCCGGATAAGCACAGATGCTGGCGATTCCTCCGGATGGTATACGAATACTGTAGCCGAACCTCCCTTTGACTGGCACGAAAGCAGGGCTCTCCACTCGTTGGGCAGTGTCTGGGACAGATGGCCTGCGTGGTCACCGCCAGAGCTTCATTTCAGCGATAAAGGAAAAAGAGACACCGCAGGCCTTCACGTAGGGGCAAGTGGAGACAAGAAATATCCACTTGAACTCCTTGAGGATATTGTAGATAGAATATGCAGGAAGGTAATCCTGGAGATCTACTGGGGCAGCGAAGAGGAAAGAGAAATCGCTTTGTACTTGAGAAGCAGGCATCCTGTCGCAGTCATGCCTGAACTATCAGTTGTGGAATTGATAGAGAGAATTGCCGGGCTGAGATTGTTCATTACATCGGATAACGGGCCGATGCACATCGCTTCGGCTGTTTCAGTACCTGTGATAGCTCTTTTCAGAATAGATAATATGAAAAGATTCGCGCCTCTGTCGGAAGGTTCAAAAACCTTTTTTGCGAAGGAAGGACCGCGACCGGAAATAATTGCCGCAGCAGTTCTTGAAGCCTATTGATCTTCCATTCGTGATTTTTCCAGTTCGCTTAACACTTCCTGTACCGTGGTTTCAGTTGATGCCAGCCTTTCCCGGAGGCTCCTTATAAGATAAGCAGCCCGTTTGACCTTGATCTCAAGCTGATCTACAGGGCAGTCTTCCCGGCCTATTTCATCCACGAGTTGTGTCAATTCTTCCAGATCTTCTTCGTATGTTGTTTTCTTACTGTTGCTGTCAACCATTATCAGTCCTTCCCGGGATGATTTTTTCTGTTTTTGCCATCAGAGAACCATCCCTGAGTGTAACCTCTATCTTTTCCTTTATGGCTGTATCCTTGATACTCCGCAGCAGTTTTCCGTTCTTTCCGCGAACGGTAGCCCATCCCTTTCTGTAGAGTCTTTCGGGGTTATTTCCTTTTACAACTGCTTCAAGATTTTCAATTCGCATAAGACTAATTTCGAGTTTACGTAAAACGGATGAAGCAAGTTCCCATTCAAGTGAATTAAGTTCTTTGCCGAGCCTTCGGATGTTTCCCGTTTTCAGTACCTTTTCAAAGGAATTCCCGCGCCTCTCAAGTCTTCCGGATGCCGCAGATATTGAAATTCCGGTACTTTTGACAAGCCAGTTCTGCAGCGTATTCATCTCCTGATTCTGGACACTGAAAATCAGTCTGCCAGATCGGGATAGAACAGCGGCTACCGTTGAGAATCTTTCTCTTGCTGCCGCTGCACTCCTTGATGCTGCTCTGTGAAGAACAACGGCAAGAGAGTCGATGTTACCAAGCAGATCCGCCATTCTGTTGACCAGAAAATCCGCTGCGTGTGTTGGTGTCTTTACACTGGTATGTGAAACAAAATCCGGAAGAGTGGTGTCGGTTTCATGACCTATGGCGGAGATAACCGGCCAGGGTACCTGTGAAATAACACCGGCTATATGTTCGTCGTTGAACCAGGCAAGGTCGGTTGATGAACCGCCTCCGCGGGTCAGTACAACAGCATCAATATCCGGAACCGTAAGCAGTCTGTTGAAGGAATCGATGACACCCTGTGTTGTACCATTGCCCTGCATAGGGGCGTAAGCTGTATGTACACTGAAAGGGTACCTACTGTCTTTCAGCCCCTGTATAAAATCCTGCTCAGCCGCTGACCCATGGGCCGTTATCAGACCTACGTTCAGGGGAGCTATGGGCATAGCAAGCTCACCGTTCGCTTGCAGGATTCCTTCCTGTCTGAGTTTATCGACAAGCCTGCGAAGTCTCTTTGCCTGGTTGCCCATTGTCCAGGAGGGGTCGATATCATTTACTATCAGCTGGTATCTGCCGCCTTTGTCCCATAAGGTTATTCTGCCCTGAATTCTGATGGTCATACCCTCGGTGAGCTGGAATACCTGTCCTTCCCTCGCGAAAGCTCTTACGATCGAGGGACGGCTGCCGGCGAAGAGAGCGCAGTCTATAACCGCAAGTGGCTGCCCCATTCCATCCAGTGATGGTTCCACCAGTCTGAAATAGGTATGTCCCCTGGCATTTGTCCCTGAGGTTTCTGCGATTTCTCCCCTGACCCATACAGGCCGTGGAAAAGCTGTAGAAAGGAGTTCCCCTACTCTTCTGTTCAGCGAGAGAACGGTGAAGTCAGATGATGCTTCAGAATACTCTGAGATGGTAATCCCCGCCGGTCTCAGCTATATCATGGATTATTATATAGGCTGTTCCGGTATAGGGTGCTGTAAGCACAATATCCTCAGTACCTTCGGTGGCACCTTCAGTTATAGCGAATTCCCTTGCGTACATGTAGTCTTCGAAGTAGGGCAGCTGAATGAATTCGTCGTAATCCATTTCATCAGAGGCTACGATTATGTCAAGGTCCATTCCATCTTCGAAATTCATGAGAACCCAGTAATCAAGCCCTTCCTCAAGGGTTATCATGTACATCGCTGTTGCGCCTCTGGCGATGGTGTCTTCCGCTTCAAGCAGTGGTAGCGGAGTTGATATTGAAGTTACAAGAATTAATAGAAATATAGTCATCTGTTACCTTTCATATGGTTTTATACACAATTCTACAATATCCATAAGATTTGCAATAATCCTTCAACAGTCAAGTTTAGCGATTCTGTTCGGAATTATAATATTTGCAGGTCTTTTTTCTGTTTTTCAGTTTTTTTTCGTGTTTTATCACTGAATCGATTTCATTGTTCCGGGATTCCGGATTTTCCAATTCTCGAAATTCGGGAATATTTCCCTCATCGGTTTTTTTGTTTTCCTTCTCCATCTCCAGAATTTCGTTTTCAGACACACATGGATTTTTCAGGGGGGAGGCAAAAATCGAAAATTCATAAAAAATACGACAAAATTCGCTGTATCCACTCTGTACAGTGTTATCTCTTGAGTGTAACCGGGGTGGTATACCACCTAACTCCCCATAAGAAGATGGAATGATTTTCATTTATCATGTTCCCGGGTACCGCATGACACGGATATGTGGGATTCATCCCACTGTTTGGTAAAAGCATTTTATTATTAAATTAAAATATAGTTAACGTCACAGATCTAAGAATCCGGAATGCAAGCACGCAATCCGTATATCTGATCACAGTGGAATTTATTACACATTGTTGTATTAGTAAGAATAAAACGACATATCTCCAACTGTCAGCGCTTGATTCTTCTGAATATCTGGGAGAATACCGGATGGTGGTATATCATATAACACTCCTTCTTATGAACAGTTATATATCTTAATAGGATTGAAATTACATATGATATCTGGCCTTTTAAGAGTTCGAAAAAGTGCCGAAAATGTCATTTGCTTTACTAAAGAGCTCCATACTGGTATCTTTAGCTGAAGAAATTTCCTGAACTGGAAAAGCTGATTTGCATGGAGGAATCTTGAAGAAGAAAAAGACAATTTTTAAAGGACAAACGATTGCGTACAAACTTCACAACGGAAGAATGGTATCACTGTCCCATGAAATTCCGAAAGATAATGTCATAGAAAAAATATCTGCAGGAACTGGAGAGGGCAGGGAGATCTACAGGAGAGGATTGATTCTGGCACTGGATCAGGCTGTGAAGAGGAAATTTCCCGATGCGCGGTTATGGGTCGAACATTCGATTTCTCTTGGATACAGGTGCAGGCTTTTAAACCGACCGGATATGACATCGGAAGAGATAGTGGAGCGGCTTACATGGGAGCTTGAGCGGATAGTCGAAGAGGCAATTCCTATTGAAACTGTTAAGTACGATCCGGATGATACCGATGATCTTCCAGATGAATTCCTTGAACTGGTATCATGGAGTTCAGGGAACAGGGCAATAAGGGGCAACGGACTGTGTGACAGTTGCGCGTTCGCAATGGGGCCATCCGTTCCGGATACGTCGTGGCTTACGAAATGGGAGTTGAAACCCCTTGAGAGAGATTTTGTACTGAGATTTCCCGGTTCAGCATCGTGGCCGGAAATAGACGTATGGGTTCCCAGAAAGAAGCTTAACAAGGAATTCGACCTTGAAGAGAAGCATATCTCACGCATGCGTGTTCAGAATATAGATCAGCTGAACAGGCGTATAGAGGAGGATGGCGGCAGGCAGCTTGTAATAATGAGTCATTTCTACCAGACCTACAGGATGGTTCAGATAGTGCGGCAACTGAAGAGGGATTTCCCGGCAAGAAGGATAATAACGATCGCAGGCCCCTCTTCAAGCGGTAAAACTACATTTGCAAGGCTTCTGAAGACGTATCTGGTCGCGCAGGGCTTCGGCGCAAGACTTATTAACGTTGACAATTACTTCAGAAACAGAACTGAAACCCCTGTGGATTCGCATGGAGAGCCTGATTTCGAATGCCTTGAAGCCATTCATACGGAGATGTTCGGAGAGCATCTGGAACTGCTTCTTGAGGGAAAAGAGATAAAAATGCCCGAATTCGATTTTCATTCAGGGGTAAGACGCGATAATCGAACTCCTATAAGGCTTGGAGAGAGGGATTTTCTGCTGGTAGAGGGTATTCACGGGCTGAACGACGCACTTACGCCGGGCGTAGCTCCGGAATCGAAATTCAGAGTATACGCTTCAGCGCTTACGCAGCTTAACATCGACAGGATTACGAGGATGTCCACCTCTGACAGCAGGCTTGTAAGACGCATGGTGAGGGATAGTACCCAGAGAGGGTATTCAGCGGAACAGACCATTTCCGTATGGCCATCCGTGAAAAGAGGGGAGAGAAGGAACATCTTCCCATTCCAGGAAGGAGCGGATGCGATGTTCAATTCATCGCTGCCCTACGAACTGCCCGTTCTGAAGAAGTACGCGGAGCCGCTTTTGAGAGAGGTTCACTACGATTCACCGGGGTACCATACTGCTACGAAATTGCTGGATATACTGGACTGTGTAAGACCAATAGATCAGAATCTAGTTCCAATAACCAGTTTACTCATGGAATTCATCGGTGGCTCGATATTTAGTGAGAATAAAAAAGAGAAATAGGAACGCTACAGAAGGCCGGACGTAACTTCTGGTCACTTGTAGAATAGCATATTGTTAAATAAATTATAGCAATAGATATTTTACTAGCTATTCAGTATAATCATTAATACTATGGAAGAGTCATGAAGAGAAGCTTAATGTCACTCCAGCCTTCTTTTCCGGGGTCTGGATAATCCCACCACTGCCATACGTACCATTCTTCCATTGAATCCTGACGGCAGATGAACTCCGCAGTACCGTATGCGGGAGCGCTTGTTGAGTCATCAAGACCTATGAAAATTCTAAGATAGTAATCTCGAGGCAGAACAAGGGTAGCACCTGTGGTATCACCACTCCATGTGTATTGTTCAGAGCCTGATAAGGTAAGCCAAACCCGATCTATCTGATTGAACATTGATTGATGAATTTGCTCTTCAGTATCAAAATCCCAGCTGAGGGTATCTCCATTTGATTCGTAATAGAACACAAAATCGTGTCTGAAGCAGTGCATATAGCAGGACCAATTCTGTGAAACATAGGAAGTCTCAAAGTTTTCAATTAGCTTGTACACACTATCCACGGGGTCATGATATTCTGGTGGTAGATCTGGTTCAGTTGGATTACAGGATAACATTACTATGGATACGGTAGCAATACAGGCAAATAGAATTGAAGGTGAAGTTCGATGATTTCTGTAAAAACTCATTATCGACTCCTTGTCGTATAATTGTACATTGTTATAATTAGAAATATTGATTTGTGCAATAGGAAAAGTCTGCTCTTTTTAGTTAATCGAACAGTTTTAGAATGGAGGGGTAATATGAGAAAAGCAATTATAATGGTGTTATTTATATCAATAACTGTTTTTGCATCATCCGTTAATCTCGAAATAATTTCTGAATCAATGGATGAAGTTGTGTGCCGTGCAAATCTTGCTTTCTACACACAGAGAGTAATTGATGGCGTTGATGGCATGCAATATGTAAATCTTGATATCGAGAGTGATCTTCGTACCCATCTTGAGACTTATCCATCATATCCATACATATGCAAGTATTTCTTGAGTCCATCAGGTTCAAATGTGTCAGTTGAATTGGATACACTCGCATGGTCATATGAAGGAATAATTAGACTTCCAAGAGTGGAAGAAATATATGAAGAGGATTACTATTATCCACTACAACCAAGTGAAACACCTTTCTGGAATCCGGGAGTATTTCTTGGGGAAACAGAAGATTGTGGTTCATTTTGCATTACACCGGTATTTATATTCCCATTTAAATACAATCAATTGAATCAAGAATTATTCTCGCTGAATGAATGTGTATTCAGTATAAACATAGATCCTATATCTAACTTCACAGTCAAAAGTAGATATATCGATGATCTAGAAGAATTATGTTTCAATTATTCAGCTATTGAGGAAATGATAAATGTAGTTGATTCTGGTTTGGGAGACTATTTAGTAATATATTCATATGATAATACAGGAAAACCACAAGCCCCACCGCAAAATCTGACTGATTACAGAGATGCATTGATGCCTTTAATGGACTATAGAGATATGCAAGGATACAACATCCGATGGGCATACGTTTCTCCAGGAGTAACAAGCTCTGAAGTACAAAATGTCATAAACTATTATACTCAAATCTTTGATATTTCGAATATTATTCTCTTAGGACAACATACTAGGGTACCAGTGAATACGTTCACATATGATGATGTTCAAATAAACAGTGATACGAAATATATTGAGGGTTTTGGAAGATTTGGACCTAGAATCGGTAGATTTCCGGGATCCCCAGGCAAAATAGGCTACCTTGTTGATAAAATACTAGAATATGAAGAATACTTTTCATCAGTTTCTCGTAGACCACAGTATCTCTTCTGCAATAATATGCTGTTTCTAGCACATGAGGAGCATATATTCACCAGTTGCTGCGAAACAGTTATTGATTATGATCCTTGGTATACAATTAATCTTGAATATATCACATACTTTCGGGAATATGGCCCTATTTCCGGAAACGATATTGTAAATACAATAAATTCAGGAGTTGGGATAGTATCATATTATGGGCATGGTTTCGTAACAGGGTACTGTTGGGACGTGCCAGATTTCTGGCATACTAGTGATATAATGGATCTAGAAAATGACTATTATCCAGTTGTCTTTAATATTGCATGTAATACTGGAAATCATCTCATCTTTAACTCCCAAGCAGAAGCATGGTTACACAATCCAAATGGAGGTGCATCTGGTGTATTAGCAGCTACTGGAATTACATACGCTTACGCCAATGATCTTTTTCTTAGAAGAATATTTTGGAATCTGTTCAGAGATTTTTTTCCTCAGACTTCACCGTTAGTTGCGCATGAAGTGTACGAAGCACTATTTGCGATAAGATCCGATGAACCAACATCGCATTCTATGATTAATTTTTATCGTTATACATGGTTAGGGGATCCAGGTCAAAAACTGTGGACTGAGGAATCAATTCAATCAAGAGATCATGCTACTAATTCAATAGATTCTGATGTAGCTCTATCTACAAATAGAAATATCTTAGAAAGCATAGAGAGTGTTGTAATTGGACCAAATCCTTCGAATTCAAGTGTATCTGTAGTGGTATCTGCAAATGAATCTTCTCAAATAGACATATCAGTGTACGATATTGCAGGACGGAAAATAGATACTATACATAATGGAGAAGTTTCAGAGGGGAACAATTCATTTACTTGGGATAATGAGAGCTTTGCTCAGGGAATATACATGATTAGGTTAATTGATAATACTGGTGCTTCAAAAGTAGAACGAGTTATGATAATAAGATAGCAAGTGTTCCTGCTGACAGTGATTAGCGATCGCCCTATCCCAAATGGATAGGGCGGTTGTACCTTATTAGCTCGCAATCCGGCGCATCTCTCAACGGTTCTGCTATGGAGTGGAATGGTAGAATCTAACCTTCATGTCGGGCTTTACGACCTTTCAGGCAGAAAACTGCAGGACTGGAGCCTTACCGTTGCGGAGAGGGTGCTTAATCTTACCGGTATACCTTCGGGATTGTACCTGATCGAAGCTTCCGGACCTGGAAACATCAGGCAGACAGCGAAACTGATAGTGCAGGATTAACAGAGATTTCCTGTGAGGAGAAAGAACTGAGTAAAAAAACGAACGTGCTGCCGCTTAACCGTCTTGAGGGGCTTACGGATGGCATATTCGCCATAGCAATGACAATTATGGTGCTTGGTCTTCCGCTTCCGGAGGCCCGTCATAATATCGCTTCAAGCGATGACCTGCTGAACCATCTTCTGGATTACTCGGAACTGTTCTGGACCTACGTACTGAGTTTTCTCCTCCTGGGTTATTTCTGGATAAACCAGCAGAAACTCTTCAAGTATATGAATAACACATGTACCCGCCATTTATGGGCCACCCTCGGTGAACTTCTCTTAGTATGCGTCATCCCGTTTTCATCGGGTCTAATAGGAGGTCATATAGACTACTTCACGGCAAGTTTTGTTTTTCATATGAATATTCTGCTGATTGCCGTTCTTTTTCTGTTTCAATGCCTCCTGTTGATGAGATACCCGGAAATGCTGAAGAATGATGCATCCGGAAAAACAGCATTACACATAGTAAAGGTCAACCTGGTAATTCCTTTACTTGCTGTCCTGGGAATAATCATCGCTCTCTTCTCGCCTCCCTGGAGCCTTGCCGTTTATGTTCTTGTTCCATTCCTTACATCCATTGTTTCGAAAAGAACGAGGGAGAAGGAAAAAACCGCTTGAAAATCCTCTTATTAACACACGATCTAATAACCGTGCCGCTGGGAATATCCTACATTTCCTCAATATCCAAACTGGCTGGTCATGAAGTAACGGCAACCGCTCTCAACACGGGGGATCTTCTCGAAAAGGTCAACGAATTCGCTCCCGATGTTGTTGCATTTGGCTGCACTACAGGTTTCCACAGGAAATACCTCGAAGCGGCTGCGAAGATAAAATCGAAGTTCGATATTATCACCGTAATGGGAGGGGCGCATCCAACTTTTTTCCCTGAAGTTCTTGAGGAAAGCGAACAGCTGGATTTTGTTATTCGTGGTGAAGCGGAGGAGGCATTTCCTCAGCTTCTGGAGGCTCTGGAAAGTAAAAGAAGCCTGGACAGTGTCGGGAATCTCAGGTTCATCAGGGATGGGAATGTAATTCAGAATCCCCTGCTTCCTCTATGCGAAGATCTTGATTCAATTCCGTTTCCCGACAGGAGGATGCTGGACAGTTACGAAGAGAAACTGAACAGCAAAGCTCTATTCGTCATTACCGGCAGAGGCTGCCCCTACGATTGCAGCTACTGCTTCAATCATGCTTTCAACAAGCTCTACAACGGTCTTGGCAGACAGTGCCGGAGGAGGAGCGTTTTGAACGTAATCCTGGAAATTGAAGAGATCAGGAAGGATAATCCCGGTCTTCAGATGATAGTCTTTCAGGATGATATTTTTATACTTGACAGGGAATGGGTTTTCGAATTCTGTCGTGAGTACAACGAAAGGATAGATCTTCCATTCCACTGTCACCTGAGAGCTAACCTTGTTGATTCTGAAATTGCAGCGGAACTGAAAAAAGCTGGCTGTATAAGCGTTAAAATGGCGATAGAATCCGCTTCCGACAGGCTGCGCAACGGACTGCTGAACAGGAACATGAGCAGGGAGACCATCGAAAACGCATGCAGAGCCGTCAAAGACGCTGGAATAGTACTTGTCACTCAGAATATTCTTGCAATCCCCACAGGTACGCTCGAAGATGATCTTGAAACCCTGGCCCTTAACTGCTCAATTGAACCTGATTTTGCCTTCGCCACACTCATGCAGCCTTATCCGAGGACCGAAATTGGAAAATTCTGCGTTGAGAACGGTTTCATGGAGGATGATTCAGAAAGTACGCCGGATTCCTTCTTCGACCGCAGCATTCTTAGAATTCCCGACAGGAAAAAGAGGGAAAGGCTGCGAAAGCTCTTCGCTCTGGCAATTGAGTATCCCATGTTGCGGGATAACGTAAGGACATTGATAAATCTTCCGTTGGATCCAGTTTACGATATCATGGATAAGCTATGGAAAGGGTACTGCATAAAACAGAGGGAGTTTCCCTACAAACTTACCATAGGGGAGTATATCCGAAGCATAATAACTTATTTCAGAAGCAGTTATTATTAAATTTGAACTTCATCGTAAATGGTAATTTCAGCTTTTTAACCTGTCTCGAACTGCTCCGAACACAGCATCGGGTCTTTCCACAACCGTTATTCCCGCATTCAGTAGAGCTCTGTTCTTGGCTTCCCATGTTTCGCTGTTATTCCTGATCATCGCTCCCGCATGACTCTGGGCAACGCCTGCTTTTGTGAATTTTCCACCAAGAAAGATTACTATAGGCTTTGTTATTCTCCCGTCGATCACCGCAGCGGCCAGGTCGTTCTCCTGAGTAGTTCCAGTTTCACCGTAAGCCGCGATGATTTCAGTGCGGGGATCCTTTTCGAACGCTTTCGCAGCGTCGAGCATCGATATGCCGGGAACGGGGTCTCCGCCGACGCAGACAACTGCGGACAGCCCAGGGTAATCCTCGCCCCAGAGAGGGCCGTACGAACCATCTTCCCTGATTCCAGGAAGGTTCGGTCTGCAGTGGAAAGCTCCCAGAAGCTGTGAAAGCCCGCCGGAGCGGGATATTACGCCCACTTTTCCCGGTTTGTAATTCTTCTTCGCCCACGTTGCGCTTCCTCCTATCAGACCGAAGAGATATCCCTCGGTATCGAGGAGTCCGACCGTATTCGGACCAAGATATACGGAATCCTTTGTTGAGGCGTACTCCTTCAGTAATATCTCATCGTGCGATGGAACGCCGTCAGCGGTCAGTACAAGGAACTTCAGTCCCGCGTCCATGGCATCCATCGCAGCTTTTTTTACGGCTCCCGCAGGTACGAAGAAGACCGCTGTGTTCAACTGTGGGAAGGTTTCAACCGCTTCAGCGGCTGAATTGAAAACAGGGACGCCATCAACTTCCTGGCCGCCCTTTCCTGGTGTACATCCTGCGATAATGTGTGTGCCGAATTTATTCATCAGACGGGATTTACTTTTACCCTGTCTTCCGGTAATTCCGAATACAAGCGTTTCGGGTGTATCAACTCCGGCGAGATATTTGACTATTCCTGGCATCAGTCCACCTCCCGGGGCAATTCAAGATGTACTCTGAGTTCGCAGGTTCCTTCTAAGATTGAAGCGGTTTCACACATGAGACAGCCTATGCAGCGGGCTTCGGGGTTCGTACTGAGTTTTCCGTTCTTCCACTCAAGGAATCCTGTCGGGCATGCTTTTACCGATGGAGGTGCTTCCTCTCCTGTCCACTTTTCCGGATAGAAATATATTTTTCCAGGTGGTCTTTCAACGATAATCGCGGGTTCACCGGAAGGGGGTACATATTCTTTACCCGTTTCAGTTTCAACCGATGCGATTTCCATGATATCATCAACCATGGCGTTGGGGAATACCTCCGGCGGGTAGGTTCTGACCGGAACAGGCAGGCTGCCTGATACTTTTTCGAAGAGTGCCTGAGCCTTGTCCTCATCGGTTCCTCCGAACCTCAGGAGCGAAGGCAGAGGGGTGGGGCTTTCCTTAAGAGCTTTCCAGACGGCAGCCGCAAGATGGTACTGGTTCTGAAAAGCCATTCCCGAACCGGTGAGAAGAAGAACCTGTGCTTCCTTCTGTGCAAGTATGACCCTTAGAATCCGGTAGCTCTTGAAGGCGGAAAGCCCTCCGGAGGTATCGGACTCGTTCATCGTAAAGATATCCGTCCTTGAACCGGTAGTCATTTCCCACAGCATTTTACCGCCGCCTCCGCAGAGGTTCGTAGCGACTCTGAGAGAATCTTCAAGAGGTGTTTCTCTGTTCTGCCTGAAAAATCCGGTGCCTGAGGGATCATCCCGGTTGATAAGCTCAACGATTTCTTCAAGTCTTGTAAGGTTCTTTGATGAACCGATCTCAGGCGGGAAGAATATTTCTCTGTCACTTTTGCTTACAGCGCTGTTTTCGAATTCAGCCCTGCAGTCAACAGCAAGAACTGTTCCGTCTTTCAGCACTCCTAAAGGATTGACTTCCAAGACAATGAGTTTGTACCTTATATAGGTACTAATCATTCCTTCCAGGAATTCGGCAACGGCTTTATGTTCCTTCAGGTTTTCAAGTACCTTAAGCTCCTTCTCTATTTCATCAGTGGCAGGGGGGTGCAGGAGCGAAAAGCGCATTTTCAGAAGGCTTCCCGAACGTACTTCCACGCCGGAACCGCCCTCGGTACTGAAAAGCAGCACTCCTCCGGGGAGTCTGTCCCCGTTTCCAAAATCAAGCATGCAGCCCGCGTAATACTCGGTCTCAAGATCGAGACCTTCGGTTATCAGAACACCCTCTGCCTGTCCCCATTTCCCAGGAGACAGGAGAATATTCAGGTTATGCTCAAGCTCTTCGCATGTATCAACTCTGCGGACAAGGCCGTGACTTTTCCTGCTGGTGGCTCCGGGTATCTGTGCCTTGAGAAAAACGGGCAGTTCGGGAATATCCTGCGGAGTGCTTTCACCGGGCCTTACAAATACTCCACTTACAAGAGGTACGTTCTCATGTTCCAGCAGAATTCTGGTTCGGTATTCAGGCAATGCTGACATTACATTCTCCCGTATGTTATTGTTTTGCTTTTTCCTTCATCATACTGTCGGTTTTTCTTACTGAATTATGCCACTGAAGGGCCACAGAGGGGCTGAGGCTGTACAGGTAATTGTATTCAGTATAGCAGCTTGCTGTGCAGGACTGACATGGAAGGTCAGCTGTCCTGTTGAACGCTTCCTGGAATCCGGCATCAAGGGCATTGATTGACTCAGGATAGAGGCCAATAAGAAGGGAACAGGGGTATACTTTTCCATCGGCATCGATATTGCAGTACATTTTGCCGGCTCTGCAGGGAACACCATGAAATTTTTCATCCATCCTTGTGATCGAATAATCGGGCCAGTTCAGGAGGCTTTTCAGGTATCTTGATGAATTGGCGATCGGAGCGCCGTATTTTTTCAATTCAAGAAGCTTTCTGTAGACTTCCGTGTATTCCTCATTCGAAGGCATCATGCCGGATGTGTCACCACCAAGTTTTTCGTTGTGGTGAAGTGTCTGAAAAGTGGTTTGGAATCCGTATTTGACCGCTGTTTCCATTATGTGATCAAGGTAGTTCATGTTGTGCCTTGTAAGGACAGTTATGCTCCATAGCCTTACTTTGCCGGAAGCTGTTTCCATCGCCCTGATAACTTTTTCGTGGCTGCCGTTTTCCCGGTTCGTATCGTGAGCTTTCTCAGGGCCGTCGTAGGCAAGAACCAGATGATCTATGTTGTCCAGTATCTCGATCTTAGAGGGGATAAGGTAACCGTTTGAATCAAGACTGACGTACATTCCAAGGGATCTCGCATACGCACAGAGTTCGGAGATATCGTCTCGCATCAGGGGTTCTCCGCCCCACACACCGATGCGGCGGGTTCCCGCTTTCGCCATCTGCCTGAAAAGCTCTTTCCACTGTTCTGTCGTAAGGTCGGGGCGACCCTGTTCGGGTATCTGGCAGTAGCTGCAGCGGCTGCAGCATCTGTCGGTTATTGAAACCATTACGTTGACGGGTCTCCTGCGTCCGAATAAACCCAGAACTGCATCGAACCCCATGCTCATCTGTCCAAGTAGATTCATAACAATGGTTTCTCGGGCTGGCCCATCCATTGCGGGCCGTAGACGTTGTTCTTCATGAATTGCTTTGCCTCCCGATTCTGGCCGAAAAGGTAGTATGCCAGGTTGTACCAGCGCTTAGCGCCGATCTTCATAATACCGATGAAGGGACTATCCGTTCCGGGTTTATTCTGTTCTTTATTTCCCCTGATCTTTCTCTCGACTTTTGCTACGAAATTCGGAGCAGCTTTCCTGAAAGAGAATGAAGGACGCTGAGAAAGGGGCGGCACGCATACGTTCTCTAGATTCTCGTACGATCCAGTCACGCCGTTGCCCTTAACGGTTGTTTCCACAGAGAGAGGATCGATGCCCATGACTTCCGCAACGGAATAATCCAGGGCTATCCTGTCGGTTGAAGCCGCGAGGAAATCCGTCTGTCTGGGAATACCGGGTTTTGGTCCGTTTCCTTCAAGTGATACGGTTCCATCCGCCAGTGTAAGAACAACAGGTATCTGTGAATTCACAGCTACTGCGTAATCAGCAAGCCTGTAGTGGTAATTATGCCTGTTGTCGTCAAGGCAACCGTACAGGTGTTTCATGGCCACTGAGATAACAGATCTGTAATGGGTTTTGACAACGGGAATGGAAACAACCGGCATTTTTGTGCATATCTCGGGAATGCTGAAGCGGAGATCACCAGCTTCTTTCCGGATCCATCTGTTGTCTGAAAAATTGTGCCAGATTAAACCCTGCCTCTCAGCAACATCTTTCATTCTTGTTATACTGTATGCCCTGGTCGCATTCACCAGTATCTGGCTTGATTCACCGAGGTAAATCCGTCCTACGTGGTTCTTGACCTTCTCGGCGAAAGCCTCAACAACCCAGGGAGATGTATCAACTCCTGGGCGTAAATAATCCCATGTGAGATTGATCTTTACAAGAATGTCTTCGTTTCTTGGAAGGAGTTTCTTCCAATCAGCGGCATCAAGAATATTGTTGACAGCACGGTGGACGCCGCTGAAAGTTGATGCATAAAAAACTTTCATTGCTTCCTTTCAGAGTAAGGCTGAATATACTGTCAGAATACCCGGCAGCACCAATTGAAGGATAGTTTCTAATCTCTGAGCAGCACAAGCTTTCCGGCAGCTTCAGCGGAGCCTGATAGTCTCATGAAATAAATCCCGGAAGAAAGATGGGAAACATCCATTTCTACATCGTCTCCAAAGGGTGACTGCCCGTCTTTTGAAAGAACCAGTCTTCCAGAAATGTCGTACATGGAAAGATTCCAGTTACCCGACGCGGAAATATTCAGGGGTACGGAGAAATAAGCTGAAGCAGGATTAGGCGCGGGAAGTCCCAGAACAGGCGTAACCGGTGAAGGAGATGAAATCCCTGTAGAACCTGTATACGCTCCCTCAATCGAAATATCGTCGATATAAAAACCAGTACCTGTATCATCATCATCATCGGAGTAGAATCTGAATTCAAGCTGTATAGCTGTTCCCGCTTCGTACATTGAGAGATCATATGAATAGGGCACCCAGCCTGTGCCGATACCTTTACTGACGGGAGCAAGCGCTCCTCCGGAGCCTATGAAATCGAGTGTATCCTCTGTTCCACCTTCATGGATTACCATATACATTCCGTCGCTGCCGTATATGGCAGTGTCGAAAGTAGTCCAGAATTCAATTGTCGCGTCTGGGGCGAGTACCATTCCCGGACTGAACAGGCTGCAATCCATCCCATCGATATATCCATCTGTTCCGCCGCAGAACCACGAATGAGTTGGAGAATGACTGGTGTTTTCTGAGATATTCCACATGTCATTCGTTCCAGAGTGAGTCCATCCTGCAGCACCATCTTCAACATCGTTCGAAATCCCGGTTTCGCCCACAGTAAGCCGGAGAGAATCTACAGACGAGTAATCGGCTGTGGGAGAAACAATGTCGAAGAAAAGCCACGGGAATGAGGGGGATGGTGTGCCGGCATCAAGCTGGCAGACAAAGGTGAACGTTTTGGTGCCTTCCGGAGGGATAGAATCAACGTAGGCCGAATCCGAAAGCCATGTCACATCGGCTGGATATACTGTCATTACGGCTGATACTTCGGTTGCATTCAGCATTCCCACGTTGGCTATGGAAGCAATCAGATCGAAGGTTTCTCCCGGTTCCGGAATACCGTTCGCGTTCCCGGAGGTGCTGTCATTTATACTGTAAGTTGTGAAATACAGGCCTGGCGCATACACAAGGAAGGAAATCGTGATGTCCCAGTTGCCCTGGGCTGTCTGAATTTCTCCCTGGAGGGCTATTACATCACCGTTTGCTGCCGATGTATTCACCTGAAGAGAAATCGATGGCGATCCCGCTGATTCGGCTCCGGCATCGATATTCCCAAATGAACTTGAGTTCTGGCTGATTACTGCCGGTCCGGTAACTGCGTCTATTACAAGATCCACGCTGGTAAGGTCTTCTGTTCCCTGGTTGAGAAGTGTGATGTGAAGATCGGAACTGCATCCGGGGGAAAGCTGATCGTACCCCATGTTATCATCGATGATCAGCTGGGAGATCACGGGGTCAGGGCCGGTTGCCTGCAGTATATCGACTGTGGTTCTTCTTACTGCCGGTCCGGTAATCGTAACCTTTACATCTCCGATCACAGGATCTCCGAAATCGAAAGTGTAAGCGCCTGATGCGTCAAGCACCGCTACATCCCAGTTGTTTCCCTGATCATGAACGCAGACGGTCAGCCCTTCGGGATTAACTCCGGATACCAGCACAGGGAATACGGAAGTATTTGTGGTAACTATCGCAGGACAATCGATTGTGATATCTGCAGGAAATTTCCTGTAAGGCCGCAGAGAAGGGTCACCCAGCAGGTTTACATCGTACTGATGCCACCTGTAAACGTTTTCCCATTGGCTGTACGGTATGAAATACTCTTTTGTATGAGCCAGCAGTTCTCCCGTTGTAAGAGTCCTGTCAGAGTAAAGATAATCATGATAGAGGTGATCGAGCGCGTCGGAGTATCCGTAGCAAGGATTTCCCGGTGAACCCCATCCGTAGCTGGAGTTGCCGATGTATCCAACGGTGCAACCGTTAGGATTAGTTACGAAATGCTCACCTATGGCATCGAAATCGAATGCCGCGCTCCAGCATCCGATGGAATACATAGAAGAGGCGTACCTTCCACCTGAATTCACTGCGTTCACATCACTGATTCCCATTAAATCGTCGCCTACACCTATGACTGAGTACCATGCATGCCCGTCATGGTTTATGAAATTCTGCCCGGCGTTCATCGCGGCCATGGTTGAGGTAAGATTCTCGTTCCCATTTGCCTGGTACAGTTTTGTAATATCAAGAAAATCGGGAAGGAACTCCTCATCGATATAATCCTTGCTTTCGCCGGAATTCGTATAGGGATTCGACCAGAGAATCTCTGCCAGGAACAGAACCCTCTGAAGGTGATCGTCCTGAATGCAGTCTTCGTATGCGGCGATATTGTTGACGAAAGTTTCCGCTTCGGTGACATTTTCAACGGGCGCCCTTCCGACGAAAATATCGGGATACAGGTCTACATCATCGGCAACCTCTCCGAAAATATCGTTGCCGTTCGCGTCCCATGTTCCATCAAGGTCTGAGAAGTAGAGGTCACATGGAAGGTTGTCTTCCCGACCGGGGTAGATTCCCGCCTCACAGGTCATCGCATAGGCATACCTGAAGGGTACCTTATTCGTGTCCCCGCCCAGAAGAAGAAAATCAAGGCCATTTGTTGTGTAATAATCCTTGATGAAGTTCCTGAGTTTTTCAGCGTTGTCGCGCCCTGAAGCCCAGGTGTATATGCTATCCATTATGTATACCTCGGTAAGGATTCCCTGATCGTTTCTCCTTTCCGCAAGCTCAAGAAATGCTGGTTCGCAGAACTGATCTGTAACTATCAGCATTCTTCTGAACTCCCCGGAATCAACTGAAAGCAGCGGCTGCGACTGGATGGGAGCTGTCTCAATGTGTACTTCAAGGGAGGAAAGTCTCTGGAGCTCACCGGTTGAGGGATTCCATCGTAATGGTGTTACAGTAAGTTCCGCAACAGGTGATCCCTTCATGAAGCCTGTTCCAGTAAGTTCGACCGGAGTGGAGGGCCAGAAATCGTTTGACAGATATATATCATCGTTCCGTTGAACATCCATATCTACATACTCTAGAATTAGTGGAACAGGTTTTGAAAGGGGAGGGACGAACACCGATACCGCGACAGTTTCCCATATCTCGGATGATGTTGCTGACAGAGCTCCGAATCCTGCAGGTAGGGTTACAGTCAGTGGGAATTTAGGAAGCATGGGGAAGCCTTCTTCAGTTCCAGCGTAGCTTCCGGGCAATTCAGGTATGACTCCTCTTGGAGTTTCATTCAGTTTGATCCGACCGTCAAGATCATGGGTCAGATCGACTGTTATCGTTTCAGCTGAGGCAATTGCGATAATTAATACAGGAACAAAAAGAACTTTGAACATAATCCACCTGCCAGTGTATTTAGTTATATTTTCAACAGTTACATTCTAAATATATAATTACATAATGTCATGTCACCGTATGATCGGGATTGACAAGTAATACTGTTATGGTTTAGCTTCTATTCTGAAGAAAAACACTAAGGAGGAAAAAATGACAAAAGCAATCCTTTTGCTGGCTGCAATCGGACTTTTCGCATCCGTCTCCGCCGGAACAATCGAAATTATTAACGATACCGGTGGATGGGACATCCATTTTATCTACATAGGTCCGAGTACTGATGATTCCTGGGGTGGTGACTGGCTTGACGATGACGAGATACTTTACTCAGGACACTCCGTTGCATTCAGCGTTCCCAACAATGTATACGATATCAAACTCATTGATGAGGATGGCGACGAATACATCAGGTGGGAAGTCAGTGTTAATGGTTACTACGAATGGTATGTAACTCTTGATGATATCGGAGAATACAATGTAAGCGGTGGCAGCAGTTCCAGCGGTGGGGACGACACCGTTTATGGCAACGCTCCCGTAACCATTTACAATGATACCGGCGGCTATGACATATGGTACATTCAGGCAAATCCTTCCTCGTACTCTGGATGGGGAGATGACCGCCTCGGAAGTGAGATTCTGTACTCAGGCGACGAATTCACTTTCTGGGTTGATGGAAGAGATTACTACGACATCAAATGTGAAGATGAAGACGGCGACACCTACACCTTCTGGGAGATGTGGGTAGGAAACGATGGTCTTTATCTGCCGGTAGATCTGGGAGATATAGACTAGAGCCAGCATAAGAAAATAGTAAGAGGACCCGTCAAACAGGCGGGTCCTTTTTTATGAAATTCTTTTGGGGCAGAAAGATTTGAAGTCACATGTACCGCAGGAGGGATTTCTGGAGGTGCATACCTGCCTGCCGTGGAATCCGAGCTGGTGGCTGAAGGAAGTCCAGTTATCTTCAGGCAGCAGTTTCTTCAGGTTGGACTCGATTTTGTCCGGCTGTTTTGAACGGGTAAGATCAAGCCTGCCGGAAAGCCTTCCCACATGGGTATCCACTATAATTGCGGGCTTGTTGAATCCTACACCGATAATGACATTTGCGGTCTTTCTTCCCACACCGGGTATCTGAATCAGTCCATCAATTGTATCGGGCAACCCGTCGTTCTTCAGAAGCCATTCTGCGGCTTTCCGGATTGATCTGGCCTTGGACCTGAAAAAACCCAGGGGGTGGACTATATCCTCTATGAGGCTGATGTCTGCTCTGGCAAGACCCCTGATATCATATACTTCGTTCCAGAGTCGGGGGGTAACCCCGTTAACTGCACTATCCGTTGTTCTTGCCGACAGAATCGTGGCTATAAGGAGTATTTCAGGATCTCCACCATACTCCAGAAGACACCTGGCATCAGGATAAAGAAGAGGCAGGCGTTCAAGAAGTACTTTTATCCGTTCTCTTTTATTCATGTTTTCCTTTTCTTCATATCAGTTTTTTACTTGAGCTGTCAATCTAGTATCTTCGGTATCCCTAATACAAGTGGAAGGAGCGGTTACTTGAAAATAGAGCAATGCGGAATAGAAGGTGTACAGCTTTACATACTTGAGAAATTTCCGGACAGCAGGGGAAGCTTCCTTGAGTTGTTCAGAAGGGAATGGATCCCGGAGGTATTCGGCGAAAGGATTCAGATCAACTGTTCACGGTCTAAGGCTGGCGTACTCAGGGGGCTTCATTATCACAATCATCAGTGGGATTTCTGGATTCCTCTGAGTGGGAAAATGACAGCAGGTCTTGTTGATTTGCGAAAAGGTTCATCATCCTACGGTAAATCTTTGTCCCTGGAACTGGACGGGGAAGTACCCCGGGGGCTGCTTATTCCACCTGGTGTAGCCCACGGTTTCGCGGCCGGAACAGCTCTTACATTGGTGTACATCGTAAGTAACTATTTCGACAATACCGATGAGCACAGTATAGCCTGGAATGACCCGGGGATATCGATCGAATGGGGTATTGAAAACCCTGTTGTTTCCGAAAGAGATGCTCATAACGAACCGTATGACTGGGACTGATATGAAAAGGCACCCTTGAAGGGTGCCTCTTCAATGGTACCGAAGGGGGGACTTGAACCCCCACGAGGAAAACTCCTCACTAGGTCCTGAACCTAGCGCGTCTGCCTATTCCGCCACTTCGGCTCTGTTGTTCGGCGATTCTAGGAACAATATCACGAAAAGTCAATACTCAACTTACCTGACTGAGCCTTATGTTGTATATTTTCCATCCGGGAAAGGCCGAATATATGAAAGAAGAAAAAAAAATAATTGCGCGGAACCGTAAGGCCCGTCATGAATACGAGATACTTGATACGGTGGAAGTTGGACTTGTACTGGAGGGTTCCGAGATAAAATCCATAAGGGAAGGTAAGATCAGCCTCAGCGGATCCTACGCTTCTTTAGATGACAATGGAGAACTCTGGGTTCATCAGATGCATATTGCGGAATACCCCCAGGCAAGGGATAATCATGAGCCCTACCGCGACAGAAAGCTGCTTGCGCACAGAAGGCAGCTAAGAAAAATGGGCAGACTGGTTCGTGAGAAGGGTTATACACTCATTCCTCTGGATGTACATCTTATAGGGGGAAGGGCGAAACTTGAACTTGGAATGTGCAGAGGTAAGAAACAGTACGACAAGCGTCGTGATATAGCTGCAAGGGACAATGAGAGGAAGATCAGAACAGAGATGAAAAGGGCAACCAGAGGGAATGAGTAGTGTTCATCTTATATTTTGCATGGCAGTCCTGGCGGGCGGAACGGTAACCACCCGTATCATTCCCCGGTACGATGGACTGCTGATGGAGCTAACCTCTGATGAGACGATAACGGACAGCATAACTGTTACAGGATATTTCGTGAACGTAAGACCTGGCAACAGAGTCGTTATGCCCGATACCTATCTTCCATTCTGGGTGTGCGGCTGGGAAACTGATGCTGATTCCAGCGGTTTCACCGTTGAGCTTACAGATGCCGTTGATTCTCTTGAATACTGCCTATCTGAAGACAACCAGGTGCTGCTGCTTTTCTTCAGGGCAGCGGAGCCACTGGTTTTCCCTGAATTATCATGGAACGGTCCCCCTGAGGAACCTTTTTGTATTGATTCCAGTCTGGTCTATTCGGATTCATCCATTATTGCAGCCCTTGAACTTGGGCAGCAGTCTCCCTGGCTTGACGATTTCGACTGCATAGTTATAGACCCCGGACACGGTGGCAGAGACCCCGGAGCTGTGGGCCCCGAAGGTACCTATGAAAAGGACAGGGCACTTGAGATAGCACTGCTGGTGAGGGATATACTTAATATCCGTAGACCCGAATTGGAAATTGTTATGACCAGGAGCAGCGACTGTTACGTATCACTCGGAGCCAGAACGCGGTTTGCTAACGAAAGGAAAGCCGATCTTTTCATCAGTATACATTGTAATGCGGCCGTAAATTCCTCAGCTAACGGTTTCGAAACCTTCTTCCTCTCAAGGGCCAGATCCGATGACAGCAGAGCGGTGGAAATGCTGGAAAATAGTGTGATAGAGTACGATGAAGGCTACAATACAGCCAATCATGATTTTCGGGACGATGCACTTTCGTTCCTTCTGGCTGATATAGCCCAGAACATATACCTCGAAAGAAGCAGTTCTCTCGCTGTCACTATCCAGGAGAGCATGGCGGAGAGGTTCCCCGGAAGTTCGAACAGAGGAGTTAAGCAGGCAGGATTTTACGTACTTCGCGGAGCACTGATGCCATCCGTTCTGGTTGAAATAGCGTTTATTTCAAATTCGAATGAAGAACGTATGCTCCAATCTCTGGACTTCCGTCTGGCCTCCGCAGAAGCTATTGTAGATGCTGTTCTGGCATTTGCTGAAAAGCAGTAATGGAGGATATCTGATGTTGAACCTTGAAAACAGTGATCTCAGGGGAATCCTGATCCGTCTGAGCGTAATCGTTGGTATTGTCATTCTTATTTATTTCGCGATATCCTTCGGGATGAAAACAGTCAATAAATCCATGGGTATAGAGGAGAGTCCTGATGAAACTGCTTCAAATGTTGAGCTTTACACATCTCCAGAAGAGCTTTACACATCGGAAAACAGGATAACCCTGCCCGAAATTGAAGACCTGCCCGAAGGACCTGAAGCATCCTGGGAGATTATGTCCTGCTCAATTTATGTATCGGAATCCTCCCAACCGATTATCGATTCGCTCCCCATTGCGCCCGAAATCGTAGATAAGCCCCTTGAGGCTTTGTTCCTGGTAGAACGATGGGCTTCTGAAGCGGGGATAGAGGATGAATTCATTGATCAGGTTTACGTATTTACAAAACTTGATACTATTTATGTTGATATTCCATCTGAAAAGGATTTTCTGGGTCTGAAACTGACAATTGAGAACCGTTTCATCTGTTTTACCCGTCTGTTCCCCCTTGTTGCAGGAAATCTGCTTTCTTCCTATCCCGAAGGTATTCCCCTCAGAGGTATAGAAGGGGTATTCAGGCAGTGAATAAAGGAAAGATTGGTATTTTCGATTCAGGGGTGGGTGGTCTTACCGTTGTAAGGGCTGTAAACAAACTGCTTCCGGGAGAATCAGTTGTCTATTTTGGTGACACCGCTAGAGTACCCTATGGCTCAAAATCCCCTGAGACAGTAATCAGGTTCTCCATGGAGGATGCGGAATTTCTCATCGGAAAGGAAATTAAGCTTCTTGTTGTGGCGTGCAATACCGCATCATCGGTGAGCCTTCCCGCCCTCAGAGAGTTCGCTGAAGTGCCCGTAACAGGTGTAATAATTCCCGGAGCAAGAACAGCAGCGGAAGTGACGAAATCCGGGGTAGTGGGCGTTATCGGAACCCTTGGTACAATTTCCAGCGGAGCTTACCAGAAATCTCTCAAATCTTTTGATTCGGTCAGTAGAGTGATAGCTCAGCCCACACCTCTGCTGGTTCCTCTTGTGGAAGAGGGGTGGCTTGACCACAGGATAACCGAAATGGTACTCAGGGAATACACGGCACCCCTTATCAGCGAGGGTATAGATACACTGGTTCTGGGCTGTACCCATTATCCTCTTCTGAAAAACGCACTTTCGAAGGTTCTTGTAGAGGATATCCGACTGGTTGATTCCGCTGAATCAACAGCAGTTGAGGTTGCCTCAATCCTTGACAGGAAGGATATAAGATCCGATAACATACATGGAGAGAACAGTTTTTATGTAAGTGACATCCCCCTGAAATTTCAGGAAATAGCTCAGAGGTTTCTGGGTAAAGCCGTGCCCCTTGTCACACAAATTGAAGTTGGTGAACTTCATTGATCTGCAGTAAGCCGTAATTCTGAATAGATTAGGAGCCCGATGAGAGTAGACGGACGCGAAAAAGACCAGCTCAGAGAAATTGAAATAGAAACGGGCTATCAGCCGCTGCCCGATGGCAGCGTGCTTATCACCTGGGGTGAGACAAGAGTTCTGTGTTCCGCAACGGTTGAATACAGGGTTCCTTTTTTCCTTACCGGCAAGGGTACGGGTTGGGTTACTGCTGAATATGGAATGCTTCCCGGCAGCGGCAACCGGAGGATAAGAAGGGAGCGCAGTGGAGCAAAGGGACGAACACAGGAGATAGAAAGGCTTATCGGAAGAAGCCTGAGACAGGCTGTTTTCCTGGATAAAATGGGTGAGCGGACCATAACGATAGATTGCGATGTTCTTGTGGCCGACGGAGGAACAAGAGTAGCATCAATAGTCGGTGGTGCCGTTGCTCTGAGACTTGCGATCAAGAGACAGATCGTGGAGAGGAAGATGAAGGAGGACCCGTTCAGGGGTTATGTAAGCGCAATCAGCCTGGGGGTTGTGGGCAACGATATACTTCTCGATCTGTGCTACGATGAGGATTCCAAAGCCATCATGGACATGAATGTGGTAGCCAGCGAATCGGGTGAGCTGGTTGAACTGCAGGCTACAGCTGAGGGGGGGACAGTTCCCCTTGTTACGGTCAACGCAATGACAGAGAAAGCTATAAGTGCTATCATGGAGATAATAATCCCGATTCAGAAAGAAGCTTCAGCGGAATGAAACGAGTTGTTCTTGCATCTGCAAACCCGGACAAGCTCAGTGAGCTACGATATTTCCTCAGAAACCTTGAAATCGAAGTAATTTCTGTAAGTGATCTGCTTCCGGACTGGTCCATTGAGGAGACAGGCGCAACCCTCGAAGAAAACGCTTATCTCAAGGCAAGGGATGTAGCGGAGAAGACTCAATTGCCTGCAATTGCTGATGATACAGGTCTTTTCGTCGATGTACTCGGTGGAGCTCCAGGCATCTATGCTTCAAGGTTCGCCGGACCCGATTGTTCGTATGAGAACAATATCAACAAGCTTTTACAAACAATGCTCTGCGAAGAGAACAGGAGAGCATCTTTCAGAACTTCTGCTGTCCTTGTGTCAACCGGGATGGAGTTCAGTGTAACAGGTGAGGTTGCCGGCATGATAATAGAGAAACCTGATGGAAAAGAAGGCTTCGGCTACGACCCCGTTTTTCTGCCGGATGACCTTGACCGCACATTTGCCCGATGCTCACCCGAAGAAAAACACCGTATAAGCCACAGAGCTCGAGCAATGCTGAAGCTCAGGGAAATGCTAGTCGCCTCAGGTATTCCCGGATAACAGATCAGCTTCCGTGAGGTTTGTGAAGCTGTGATTCAGTGTGTTTCTGACTCCAGTTCCAGTTAGAAATTTTCAAATCGCAGTGAATTCATATATCCAATTCGTAATAAAGCACTATTTTTAAAGTTCTTCCAGCACCTTTTCGGCAATTGAGAACGGAACAGCTTCGTAATGCTCAAAATGCATTGAGAAGGCAGCCCTTCCCTGGCTCATGTTCCGCAGTTCTGTTGCGTAATCGAACATTCCCGAAAGGGGAATGAGTGATTTAACTATCTGTGCGTTAGCCTGTTTGTCCATGGAAGTGATCTTTCCCCGCTTCTCGTACACGCTTCCGGTTACGTTGCCCGCGTATTCTTCGGGTGTTGTTACCGAAACGCTCATAACGGGCTCCAGAAGCTGTGGATTTCCTTTCATGAAAGCTTTCCTGAAGGCTGATGCGGCACATTTTCTGAAAGCCATTTCAGAAGAATCCACTTCATGGAAAGAGCCGTCATGCAGGGTTACTCTGATGTCTACTACGGGGAAGTCAGCCATAACTCCCCGCGCCATCGCGCTTACGATTCCTTTTTCAACTGCGGGTATATACTCCCTGGGAATATTGCCGCCCTTCACATTGTTCTTGAAATCAAAACCATAACCTGCGGGCATGGGTTTCAAGGTCATGATGACATGTGCATACTGTCCTTTTCCGCCGGTCTGCTTGGAAAGCTTTTCATTTACATCGACTGAAGAAGTGATGGTTTCTCTATAGGCTACCCTCGGGGGTGATGTAATAACATCAACAGAGAATTCTCTTCTAAGACGATCAAGAATTATCTCCAGATGGAGCTCACCCATTCCCGAAATGATGGTTTCCGCTGTTTCGGAATCGGTAGAAACAGTAAATGTTGGGTCTTCCTCCGATAATTTGACCAGAGCACGTGAGAGCTTATCCCTTTCTCCCTTTTTTTCAAGTGTTACCGCCACGCTGAGAACAGGTGCGGGAAATTCGATGGCTTCCAGAACGATTGGGTTTTCCTCGCAGCATATAGTATCGCCTGTGGATGTATCCTTAAGTCCTGTGACCGCGCCAATCTCACCTGTGTACAATGCCTCCACCGATTCTCTTTTGTCAGCGTGCATACGGAGTATTCTACCAGCTCTCTGCATCTTATTCGCCGATGAATTGAACACATAAGATCCTGATTCAAGAGAGCCGGAATAGATCCTCAGATAGACAAGTTTACCGACATGGCGGTCAGTGACAACTTTGAACGCCAGTGCGGCAAGTCTTCCATCATCACTGGGAATACGTTCGATAGGATTGCCATCAAGGCACTGGCCGCTTACGGGCGGAAGATCAAGGGGGCCTGGCAGGTAGGACACAACAGCATCCAGAAGTCTCTGAACGCCCATGTTCCTGTATGCGCTGCCGCAAAGAACAGGGCATACAGCATGTGAATGAGTGGCCTGCCTTATGGCAAGGCTGAGTTCCTTTCCTGTGATTTTTTCTCCCTCGCAGAACTTTTCGAACAGAGTTTCATCTACTTCACTTACCTTTTCGATAAGGTGTTTTCTCCATTTTTCAGCTTCTGAGATCATATCATCGGGAATTGGTTCTTCATGCCATGACATTCCACGGTCGGATTTGTCGTAGTAGACGGCGCAGTTGTCCACAAGATCAACAATACCTCGGAAATTTTCTTCCGAGCCAATTGGTATTACAACAGGTACTGAATTGGCTCCAAGATATTTCTGAATTGACTCCACAACACCATAGAAATCCGCTCCCAGCCTGTCCATTTTGTTCACAAAGGCTATCCTCGGTACCGAGTATTTCTCAGCCTGTCTCCATACGGTTTCTGACTGGGGTTCAACACCGCCCACCGCGCAAAATAGAGCGATCACACCATCAAGTACCCTGAGACTTCGTTCTACTTCTACAGTGAAGTCAACGTGTCCCGGGGTATCTATCAGGTTTATCATATGATCCCGCCATACTGTTGCTGTCGCGGCGCTTGTTATGGTTATTCCTCGTTCCTGCTCCTGTGGCATCCAGTCCATCACAGCATTTCCGTCATGGACTTCACCCATTCTGTGCAGTTTGCCGGTATAGAACAGTATCCTTTCCGATACGGTGGTTTTACCAGCGTCTATATGCGCCATTATTCCGATATTCCGGAGCTGGTTAAGTGTATACTTCCTTGACAATTTAATACTTCCGTTCCATCTATCTATGGTAATTCAACAAAGATGCCTGGTTGATCCAGGCAATGCAGGCCAGTAATATACTGAACAATTGAGATATTGCCTTATATGGGGGGTATATGCCAGAATTGAGAGTAAGAATCGCAGCCCTGAATGATCTTGACGATATTGCGGAAATCTCCCGTACAACATGGGATGGAGATGATTATCTTGAAGGGAAAGCTCCTGGATGGATAGAAGAGGGCAGTCTGTATGCCGGTGAGCTCGATGGAAAAGTTATAGGAACCTTCAGGTTAATTCCAATGCCGGATAGAGTGCTGTGGCTGGAAGGGCTTCGTATAAATACCGATTACCAGGGCAGAGGATACGGAAGGCAGCTTGCCGATTTCTCCTTTGTGAAGGGAAAGAAGATTCTACAAAGCGGTGAAGCCGAATGCATGGAGTTCTCAACCTATATACTGAACCATGAAAGCATACACATATCAGTGTCGCAGGGCTTCAGAGCAGTAAACCGCTTTATACTCATGACCAGGGAAGGTATTCATTCCTCCGCGGAAATAGAGAGAATTAAACCTTCAGGTAGTGATTTTATGGGTCTTCCAGATCACATTCCGTGCGGCTGGAAATATCCGAGGCTCTGCCCCGATGGTATCGAGTGGGCATTGAAGCGGTGTGATGCCTATAAAACCGGGAATGTATGTTTCCTGAGAAAAATGGATTCCGATGAAACGACCCCCCTCAGGGGAGCGCTCGATGATCCCGATAGTTTTCTAGATGGGGCGGAGGCAGCGGCCTTGACAGCAGGTGACTCGCATTCGTGCATAATTGTCCATGAATCATGGAAGAATGTAATCGAAAGGGCTTATCACAGAGGTTATGGTACATGGGAACCTGTAGATAATTACAACGTATTAGTATTCCGATATACGATATAAAATACTATATTTATCAGATTCGCTGAATTCCCTTTGTACTGTTCTCCAGTCTTTGATATATTCTGCGTTAACAAATGCCGGGGTGGTGGAATTGGCAGACACAACGGACTTAAAATCCGTTGCTCCTTTAGGGGCGTGAGGGTTCAAGTCCCTCTCCCGGCACCATTTTTCGAAAGGATCATCTTGCCCAGGATTCGCGTATTGCCCGATACAGTTATCAATCTGATCTCAGCTGGTGAAGTGGTGGAGAGGCCTGCGTCGGTGGTGAAAGAACTCATTGAGAACGCTCTGGATGCGGATGCAACGGAAATCACTGTAGAGCTGGAACAGGGCGGAAGAAAGTCCATCACTGTGCGGGATAACGGCCTGGGCATGAACAGGCATGATCTTCTTCTCTCCGTTCAAAGGCATGCGACAAGCAAGATCTCATCCAGCAGTGATTTGAGAACCCTTTCTACACTTGGGTTCAGGGGAGAAGCCCTTCCAAGCATAGCTGCGGTGACCCATTTTTCCGTTCTTACTTCTGACGGTGACGACGGCTGGAGAATGCAAATGGACGGTGGAGTTCTAAGGGATGTTTCTCCCGCTGCAAGAACAAGGGGTACTACAGTTACTGCCGCCGGGCTATTTTACAACCAGCCGGCAAGAAGACGTTTTCTCAGGACGCAGGCTACAGAACTGACCTGGGTGGAAAAATATCTTACCGGATGCGCACTTGCAAGGAACGAGGTAACCTTCAGATTGCTTCATAACGGAAACGAACTCTTCCATCTTCCCGCAGATCAGTCCATTCCAGAAAGGCTTCGTTCCCGATACAGCCTGCCCGGGGACAGCAGATACGTTAAATCCGAGGGACACTCAGGAGGAACATCCGTAAAGCTCATATGGTTTCCCGACAGCCGGTGGAACCGGAAAACTCACCAGTACATCCTGGTAAACGAAAGAATGATTTATTCGGGTCTGATTTCAGGTCCTGTGGATACGGCGATCGCAGGTCCCGCAGGTTATCCTCTTCTGTACTGCAGTGTTTCTGTACCTCCAGATGAAGTGGATGTGAACGTTCATCCCGCAAAGCGTGAAGTAAGGTTCAGAAAACCCTCATCGATAAGGGAGGCTGTTGAATCCGCGCTTGGCGGACTGCCATCATCCAGAAAGAGCGGTATGGTTACGATGACCGGCAGAAAAGATTATACCGGTATCATGTACGAAAGATCCTATGAAAAGATAAACTCGGATAACCTGTTCAATGCCGCCATGAAGGTTCAGGCACCCACTTCAGACAGTGTGACCGAAAAGCCAGAACAGGATTTTCCAATTGTGCAGATAGGCAGATCCTATCTTGTGACTTCTACCGATAAAGGCATAGTCCTCATCGACCAGCATGCAGCCCATGAGAGAATACTGTTTGAAACCGTACTTAACACCATGAACAGCGATATGGAATCAGGGCAGCAGAAACTGCTTCTTCCGGAGAACGTAAAACTCGATGCGTCCGAACGTGAACAGCTGGACGATTACAGAAGCGTTCTTAACAGGTCGGGATTCGAGTTTCACATCGATGGAGAAACACTTGTTCTTACTGCCGTTCCTCCTGGAACTTTCCACGGGATAGGCGCACTGCGCGAAATCCTCAGGTCACTTCAGGATCCTGAAAACGAAGATATGCCCATTCGCGAGAAAGTAGCCGCAGCAGCAGCATGTGCAGGAGCAGTGAAATTTGGTGATCCACTATCGCCCGATGAAACCAGGCATCTTGTTGATCAGCTCTTCTCAACATTGGACCCGTTCCATTGTCCCCATGGAAGACCTACACTTATAGAGATCTCTTTTAAAGAACTTGGTAAGAAATTTGGAAGGTAGTACTGCTGTACCTGTACTGACCGGATGCACTGCTTCCGGTAAGACCGGAATCCTGCTTAAGTTGAGGCAGAAATACGATTTCGAAATAATCAGTGCTGACTCCAGACAGGTTTACAGGGGAATGGATATCGGGACAGCCAAACCGGAGCCTGCGGAGCGGTCAATTCTTGCTCATCATCTTATTGATTGCATAGATCCCGATGAAACCTTTTCCGCAGGGATGTTCGCCAGGGAAGCACGGAGACTGATTCATGAAATAGAAAACAGAAATACAAATCCGGTAGTTGCCGGTGGAACAGCCCTTTACTTGATGGCACTTACGGGAGGACTTGATCCTATGCCCGAGAGGTGTGATGGAGTTAGAAATGGTCTGAAGATCCTTGAGGAGGAGATCCCGGGGATACTGTACCGTATGCTCGAAAAGCTGGATATGAAGACTGCGGAGGTTACAGGTAAAGGAGATATAAGAAGACAGATAAGGGCGCTTGAGCTTTATGCACTGACAGGAAAAGCACCGTCAGATATGCGAAAGGGGGGAGATCCGATGCTCAGAAAGAAGTTCAGGATAGTCGGTATTTCCCTGCCGAAGGAGGAACATCGCAAAAGAATAAGGGCAAGAGCAGAAAAGATGATCAGACAGGGATTACTGGAAGAAGTCAAATCTCTGCTGGATAACGGCTGGGGAAGGGAGAGTGTCCTGGGGAGGACCATAGGATACAGAGAAATTCTGGATTTCCTTGAAGGAGTCACACCTTCTTTAGAAGATACTGTAGATGCCATAACCATTAATACATGGCACCTTGTGCGAAGACAGAAGAACATGTTCAAACGGCTTGAAGGAATTGTCTGGGTTGAGGATGACCCGGAGCTGATTGAGAAATTACTATTTGGTGAAAGGGGATTCTGATGGAGAAGAAGAGGGAAACGGGAGAAATCCTCGAGCATATGCTGTTGGAGGAGATAAAGATTGAAGAAATTGAATTTATCAAACCTCCGGATGAGTGGGATCCCGATCTTCATCAGAATGAATCCTACGTACCGCCGGTACTTATTGAAGAAAAGTCAAAGAATGAGGCAGGTAAATCGAAGAAATACAGCCTCCTGGCTCATCACAGGTGTCTCTGGAAGGCTTTTGCGAAAAGGCAGTTCACTATGAGGGTACTGGTTGTTCACAGCAATGTTCACATATCACTGGCCCACGATTCCATTAAGAACTGTTCGGAGGAAGCACTGCTGTTCGATGGCCTTCTTCGTAACGGATTATGTGAAAACAGGAGCAGGCTTTCGGAACTTCTCGGATATTCGAGGGCAAGGATTACTCAGATACTCAATATTCTCAAGCTTCCGCTTGAAATGCGGCGGAAACTTCTGCTGACCGATGATATCAGCGAATTCCAGCTTCGACCCATTGTGCGGGTAGAAGACAGCAAGCTTCAGAAGGAGATGTTCTCCCATCTCATAAAAGGTAAGCTTACCGGCAGAGAGATGGCTCTTTTTGCTGATGAGAATGAGAAGGACGATGATCAGGAACCTCTGAAGGATATCGAAGACCTGATGTCCGAGCATATCCAGCTGGATGAATCGGAGGAAATCCAATACGAAGACAACGATGATTTCAAAGATGAAGCAACCTCCAGCGATATTGTTCAGCAGGTTTACGTTTACGAACTGTTGCAGCTTCTGAAACTCAGAAACGCCAACTGGGAAAAGGATGCGGAGAAGAAGGACATCAGCGGAATCGATATGGAATTCTTAAAAGGGATATTCAGTCTGCGAAACGGACTTTATAAAGAGGCTGTGGATATTCTGGAGGGTGTAATAGAAGAAAATCCGGACTATGCTCCGGCCTACTTTTATATTGGTAAGTGTTTTAATCTCATGGGAAATCCTGATTCTGCAGAGAATTCACTTAGAACAGCACTTGAGTTGATTCCAGAGGAACCGGATTACCTGATTGAGCTGGCTATAGTCCTTGAAAAGCTGAAAAGAGACACCGAAGCTTCGACCTTATACAAGAAAGCCGGTTTACTTCGAAGAAAACCCCGGAGGGGAGATAACAGGTGAGATATGGGTTACTCCTGCTGCCTCTCCTTTTTCTTCTGACCACCTGTGCCAAGATGGCGGCCCCCGGGGGAGGGCCTGAGGACAAGACCCCTCCGGAGATAGTTTCCATATTTCCCACTCCAGGAGCTGGATATACTGATCTCCGGGAAATAACCATAGAGTGGAGCGAGAGGCTGGAAGAGGCTTCCGCTGCTGTTTTCATATATCCAGCCATGGAATACAGACTGGATATAAGCGGCTCCACGATGAAGATAGAGCTTGGATCAGCTGTTGGATCAGACCCGCTTGTAATTCACCTGCCGAAGGAGATCCGGGACAGGCGGGGCAATCAGTCGGGTATTTCTGAGGATCTGGTCTATAGTTCGGGGGATTCGCTGCCGATGGGTCAGCTGGTGGTTAACATGACAAGGCAGGGAGGCGGCAATCTCTCAGCGATTACGCTGGTTGAACTCTACAGCGATTCAATTATGGTTCGGAGAACAACGCCCGATTCAACCGGTACAACATGGATAAAATGGCTGCAGCCGGGGAATTACAGTCTGCTCTGTTACGAAGATCCGGACAGGTCGTACCTTTGGAATTCCGAGCAGGAAGCCGGTGTTGACAGTTCGTTCGTACTGACAGGAAATGACAGCTTATCGATCGATGCCATATTGACAGTTGTAGATACTGCAGGCCCCGTTCTTACCGAGATAACGGCATTCGACAGTTACCATGTACAGCTGCTTTTCAACGAAGAAGTGTCCTACGCATCTTTCAGTGCGGGAGAGGTGATTCTGAAGGACAGCATTGGGGACGAAATACCGATAAACGGATTCTGGGTACCGGGCGGGTTTTCGGGGAATACCGTGGTACTTGATACATACAGGATTCCCGATGCGGAGATAACTGCTTACATATCAGGTATTGAAGACCTTATCCTCAATTCCTCAGATCCGGATTCCCTTGAGTTTTTCGGTGTGGATTCAATACCCGCGGACAGCCTCAGGATACGATCCTACTATCCAGCTCCCGGAGCAGAAAACGCGGATCCTGCAGGCCCCTACCTGATTTCGTTCAATTACTGGATAGACCCCGATTCCCTGGCCGACAGATTCAGCCTTACAAGGATAACCGACAGCACCACGGTTCAGGGATCACTGGTCGTGGTGGATGGAAGATCTTTTGAGTTCTATCCCGAACATCAGCTCATAGGAGAGCAGCAGTACAGATTAGAACTGCTTCCAGGTTTGTCAACATTATGGGGTGATACACTTCAGACTCCGTTTACGTGGGCTTTTGCGGCCTTATGGGGGGATGAACCCGGTTCGATCACCGGTAAAATCAGCGGTTCGGTATCTCCGCCTGTGAAACTGCAGATAAGCAGAACCGGAGGCGGTGGGGACGCAGCAGTAACCTATGCAACTGTCCAATCCGGGGATTACCGGGTTAACGATATACCCGCCGGACGTTATACTGTCGCGGCATTTGTAGATTCCGACAACGGAGGAACGTGGAGTTCCATGGAGCCATACGGCACATTTCCCGGCGTGGTTCTTGTCCAACCGGGTCTTATTACAAGGAATGTGAACATTGAAATATTACCCTGAGAAAATATTCAAAAGGGAAAATTGCATCGGCTGCGGTATCTGCGCAGAAGTATGTCCTTCCCATGCCATACATATGAGTAATGGATATCCGGTTTTCAACAGCTCCCGGTGCATCGGCTGCGGTCACTGCGGATCGTTCTGTCCGGAGAACGTATTTGAAATGGATCCTCTTCCTGAAAACCCGGCCACTCCGAAGCAATACAGAGCACTGCTTGAGATCAGAAGATCTATCCGTTCCTATTCGGATATACTGCCATCGGAAGAAGAGATAAATGAGCTTATCTCCATAGTGTCTCAATCCCCTACAGGTGTAAATGCACAGGGCATCATCGTAAGAGCGATAAGCGGATCTGAGAACGTCAGCAGATTCGTAGACCCTGTCAGAAAGATGCTCAGGATTCTGTCTTTCACAGGTCTTCCTCATATTATCGGGAAGATAACCGGGATGACTGCCTATATAAAGAGCCTGCGCGGGGGAGAGGATGTAATCTTCAGGGGAGCGCCAGTTGTGCTGTTCTTCCATGTACCCAGAAAGAACATTACAGGTTACACTGACGGAGTTATCGCCGCTTCCGCAGTTATGAACTATGCGGTATCTATGGGAATGGGAACCCTCTGGAACGGTGTTGCCGAGAAGATCTATCCATTCGTAAGATCCTGGCACACCCGTGAAACCAGGAGAACAAGGCTTACAGCTGTTCTATGTGTCGGTTATCCTGCCCTGAAACCAAAATGGAAGGCTCCGGAAAGAATCTACAATCTTCTACAAAAGGATTGTTGAAAAATTCAGTTTCCTACTGAATCCCGAGACGTGCAGCTTCCTCAGGTTCTTGCTGTCTAAGGAGTTCATAGTCGGAATACTGCGTGAGAATATTCATCTGTGAAATTTGATTTGCCAGAGAGTTGTCCTGCTCTCTGTAGAAAATGATTGCATCGTTAACCGAATTGAATACATCCATATCAAGATCGTAGAACCTGCTGGTTAGGGCACGGTCAGCGGAATGTCTCTGCTCTTCGGTCATTCCTTCCCTGATAGCACCTAATTCCACGAACTGGGTGATGTAGGCTTCCTTCATGACTCTGATTTCAGGCCAGAGCTCCTCAGCAGACAATCCCTGGTTTACCAGGTCATTCAAATCGGCATACATCTCTTCATAAATATCCGCGACCCTGTTTCCAAGAGCCTCAGGATCTGTTACTTCTTCAACCTGATCAAAAGTCTCATCAGTTCCGTCAGCCGTTTCCCCGCCACATCCTGCTGCAAGCAGAATTGACAGAAAGATAATAGATATTAATGACCATTTCATCTGTGCCCCCTTTTGAGAAGTGTAATTTAATGCCTAAATACTAAGTGAATGAGAATATCTCCGCGGTGGATCCGGTTGTCAATACAGAAAGCAAGAACCTTCCCTGTCCCGGCAGATATCAGTAATCAGAGCGTGAACATGAGGATTCCAGTTGGCCAATCAGACTGAAGAAGAGCGCTGCAACCAGTGAATCCGCATTGCTTTTACTGTGGGGGAATGCGGTATCTGAGGGGATCGTGAAGATCTTCTCTCGGACCTGCGTTCATGATATTTCTCCAGCCAAGAAGTTCCCTGACACTGTACTGGCTCATATCAAGCCTTCCAAAACGGAACCAGCCCTCGGGTGAATCAAGAAGGCTTCTCATTGAGGATACGCTTCCGTTGGCCAGAAAACCCATTCTGACAGCCTGCCTGCCCATGAACCGTAATTCCGCAAGATACTCTTCGGCTCCTATGCCCTTTGGGAATCTGCCGCCGGGATAAGCCATCGCGAAAACCTCACTAATTCGCAGCCCAATCCTTTTGTGGAATTTTACCATCGGCAGAAGTACCGCGTCCTCCCATCTGTCCCGGGGGAGTCTGATGAAATCGGCGTGCATATTCGTGTGATTTCCGATGGAGAAACCCATATCAAGCAGAAGATTGAATTTCTCCGCTGTGTATTACTCCTGACCGAACGGTATTTTGTCCCAGGATATGAAGAATGTTGCACTGTGACCGAATTCAGGATGTTCGTTGCAGTAATCCTCAAGGATGGCTACAACGCAATTGGGATCTATCTCCACTGAATTGCCGCTGACGATGAAATTGAAATTATCCTGCCATCCGTCATCGAAAGTAATCATCACAGGTCTGCGATTTTGCGGAACCTGCATCAGGTTGTTCTCGATATCCTCGGCTGTTATAAGAAAGAAACCTGCCTCATTCAGAAGCTGGAGGTCTGTGAGGAGTCTGCCCGTGGATACTCCGTAGTATCCGTTAACAGGGTCGCTCACATGATGATACATGAGAACTGGTATCCCGCTTGGCGCGTTATTATCAACCGGTTCGGGATCGCTGTAACTCAGGCAGGTTGTTTTGCCTGTTCCGGGGGACCATAGAACCAGCAGCGGGATAAGGAGCTGTATCATTGTGAAGGAATCACAGTGATGCGGTCAAGGTCAGTATTCACGTAGCCGTCAACAAATACTCCCACCTGACCCATAGCAGGCATTGGAGTTCTTACAACCTGTATCAGCTGTCCATTTATACGCAGGTCTACGTAATTGCCGTGAACAAGTGCCGATACTTCCACTCCAGGCTGGCTGTAGGGGAGAAGCCTGCTTGATTCAAAGGGATCAAGCCCCATAACGGGTAGCCAAAGGCCGTTGATACACCTCTGAACGGTGTATTGTCCCCTGGAATTAACTCCAAGCAGCAGGAAATCTTCGGTTGATTCAGCGCCAACCACCAGGCCAACAACACAGTGGGTGGCAGCATCGAGAAGATCGAACTGGGCTTCGACGAGGCCATCATCGACAAGGCCGGCTGTGGAAAGAAGAATAACGGGATCGCTGAAAATGGAGTTGTCTATGTGCATCGATCCATTGTAGACTTCGTAATAGCATGAGGAACCGAATGGTTCGGAAAGGATATTATCGAAAGTGCAGTTCAACAGCGTGTCTTCGGTTTCGGGTGATGTTGAGTAGGCTGTTGAAGTATATATGGCAGCAGTATCGGAAGTTGCGGTATAGGTAGTGGTAGCTCCAGCGTAGAAACCCGATAGTCTGGTCTCGCCACAGCCAGGAAGGATAAGCACAGAAGCCAGGAAAAGCACAGTGATGGCAATGTGTAATCGGGATTTCATGCTTCTTCTTTCGTGATTTGAGTGATAAGGAGTATCAGGAACCAGTGAAAATTAATACTCTCAGCACTATTTGTCCAGTGCTTTACGGCATTACATTCGCCGGAGTACTGCTTATTTCAAACTGCGGAACCGCCGGGGAAGAGGTAGAAGCTGTCCCCTCCGTAGAACGTGAACCTGCAGTAGCACACGCAGTTGAAGTTACGGGATTCAGTTTTGAGGTTTCACCGCCGGATACTGTATCGGTTAAGTGGTCGGGGGAAGGATCGGCAGTGGTTACCGATATATACGCTTCTTCCGGGCAGGAAATCCATACCGGTGATACTCTTTTTCATGTTAGAGAAGATCTTCATATTGTTGAGAGAGAAAGGCTTGCCATGCAGCTTGATCTTGCTTCGGCTATGCTCTCCTCGGCGTCATCGGATACATTGCTTCTGCAAAGGGTGGACAGCCTGGAACTGCTTCTTGATTCACTGTTGTTCTTCGAAAAGACATCGTACCTGTCCCCGCTGGAAGGAACCATGGAAAATGTTCATATCACAGCTGATGAGCGAATCAGACCCGGGGATGTTATAGCTGAGATTTCAGTCGCGAGCAGTGAACTGTTCCATGTCTTCCCTCCGACTGACTGCACGATGAATTCCTGGCCTCCCGGTAGCGGTGCTATCCGTTTCGTTGAGGAAAAACCTGAATATGCTGTATATTCGGGGGAACTTCCTGTCCTTGAAGCCGAATTTTCTAAACTTGTGGCAGTGCCGCGCGAAGCTGTATACGAAAGTGACCTTGAAAGCTATTTAGTTACTGTAGATTATGATACAATATTGGTCATTCGAACGGGAATGAAGAATAACAGCCTGGTGATCCTACTGCCCGAAGAACCTGTTCTGCTTGATCTTCTGACATGGGCTGGAAAATGAATGGAGAATCCCATTGAACACTGAAGCATCCGAGCTTGTTTTTAGAACTTCTTACGATTATGCCCCTGTTCCCGAAAAGATAATCAGTACCTTCAATAAGTGGGAAGAAGATGGCAAGCTGGGCTTTATGAGTCTTCCCGAAGACTCGGAACTCCTTGACGAAACACTGCGGTTAGCAGATACGATAAGGGGATTTGTTGACCGCATGATAGTCTGTGGTATTGGCGGATCGTCTCTTGGCCTCAGGGCGCTTCTCAGCGCATTTCCCGGAACTTTTGATGAGAAGATAAAAGTTATCGTAGCTGATTCGCCGGATTCCGCACTGATCGATGAGATAACAGGGAGTATGAACCCAGACAGGACATCGCTAACTGTTATTACAAAGTCAGGTGGTACGGCAGAAACCATGTCCATATTTCTTTCTCTTGTCAGATGGATAGCGGAATCGGCAAACGGGGAAAAAGGAATAACGGCCATAACAGATCCGATCAAGGGTGATTTAAGGAGGCTTGTACGGGACAGAAAATGGCACTCACTTCCTGTTCCTCCCTCAGTAGGAGGAAGATTCAGCGTTCTCAGTCCGGTAGGTCTTTTTCCCGCTGCATTTGCGGGAATTGATATCAAAGCCCTGCTTTGGGGCGCAGGGGCAGTTGCAGCTGATTACCGTGAGAGAGGTTCATATAGCCTTGCCGCGGAAATTGCCGCTGGATTCCTATGCAATATTTCCAAGTATCCTATACATACTTTCTTTCCATATAACGACAGACTCTTTGACACAGCACTCTGGTTTTCCCAGCTCTGGGCTGAAAGTCTTGGGAAGAAGGAGAATCTCTCTGGAGATCCAATCGTGACGGGACAAACTCCTCTTGCTTGCAGGGGGCCCGCCGACCAGCATTCACTGGTTCAGCTGTTCATGGAGGGCCCACAGGACAAGACCGTGACCATACTCACGACGCCTAAGGACAGTAATGCACCGAAATTGCCAGGTGGTTTCGAAGAATACCCATCTCTTTCGTACCTTGAAGGTATTACCCCTGATGAACTTAGAACTGCTGAAGCCGGAGCCACGGGTAAAGCACTTGAAGAGAACGGAATCCCGGTCAGCTACATCGAAATGAAGAAATTTGATGAAAGAACTATCGGGGAACTCCTCATGTCACTTGAGATAGCAACCGTTCTTACGGGGCTTGCTCTTGACATTAACCCCCTTGACCAGCCCGGTGTGGAGAGGGGAAAGGTTTTAACCTATAAGGCGCTGAACCGTCCGGGGTACGAGGCTTGATACATTGTTTTATACTGAGCGCACTAACTGCTTTCCCGGTTCTTTATCCGAGCCCGTCGGACGTTCTTGAAACATCATCTATTTACTCATGGACCGTTTCTAACCTGCTTGAATGGGAAACAGCGTTTGTCCGCGACGGAGTTCCCGTGCTTAACTCCGTATTTCAGCCATTTCCAGCATGGGGTTCGTTCGAATCGCTGACACTGAGATCTCCGCTTGATGCCGGAGTATGGGGAAACGGAGGCTGGGAGATGGATTTCACTTCCTATTCTATTCCCGACAGCTCTTTTTCAAGCGGGGTTGGCCTTATTGAGAACAGCGCATCAAGGAACAGGTATTCAGCCTACCTCAGAAGACCTCTGATGTCCGACCTGCTGGTTGATTTCACCATGTCAAGAGAGGATACGCTGAATAATCAGAGGTACATACTGCGGCACGGCGATTTTGAAACGGGGGGACGCAGCTGGAAGACAACCGAGAACGGTTATACGCTTTGGGCTGGATGGAATCCCGGTGATGCGGTAACACGTTTTGCGTTCGCTCATCTGCATCCTGCAGGCAGATACTGGGAAGCTCTGGGTTCCTATAGAACGGAGATCTCCCGGTTAGATATCCGAGCCGCCGGTTCAGTCAGCATTTATGATGATTCACTCTTCAGCGCGGAAGCTCATCTCAGAACGGAGTATCCTGTTTATGGAATGAGGGGTGTGATCAGAAGCGATATCATCGATCTTGACGGAGATGTCTCACTGGGTGGCACGGCCGGAATACTTGCTGAAACTGGCATATTCAATTTCCAGGCAGGGGTCGCTGTCATTCCTGATTCTCATCCGCGAATCATAGGAATTACTGGTATTGATCCTATTGAAATAGTGCTGGAAGCTGATAAGAACGGTTTTGAAGGAGGAATTCAGTCTCTGATCAGTACTGATTACGGTTTTCTTCATGCTGGAACCTCAATAAAGAAGGACACTGTCCGTTTTCAGGGAATTGCGTTGCCTTCACTGCCATGGGGAGCTTCTGGAAGGATACATGGAGGTGTTTCGTGGCAACTTCTGCATGCTGACACCAGCACAAGCGGAACCATGGATGTCAAAACCCTGTTTACATTAGGGAGGTTTGCATTCATTTTCGACCTTGAGGATGTTCTGGACGACTGTAGAAGCTATTCTTTCGGGATAACATGGACATTCAGTGACTACCCACCGCGTATTATTGAAGAGGATGACAGAAACTGATGATATCAGGTAAGCAGGAAAAAGGAAGCACAATCAAAGTTGCAGTTCTCGCTTCAGGCAGAGGTTCAAATTTTGAGGCTCTATGCAGGGGTAAAACTGGAAATGGAAGAATCGCACTGCTGATCTCGGACAACGAAAAGGCGGAAATTCTGCAGAAGGCATCCGCATCAGGAGTTGAAGCCCTTTACATGTCACCGGGAAAGTACCGAACAAAATTTGAAGAGTCAGAAGAGATGGAATGGGTTCGTCTTATGCGAAGCAGAGGTATTGAACTTGTCTGTCTCGCCGGACTTATGAGAATCATCAAGGGACCGATGCTGGAGGAGTACAATGGCAGGATTCTTAACATACACCCATCACTGCTTCCATCATTCCCGGGATTGAACGCTCAGAAGCAGGCACTTGATTATGGTGTCAGGATAACAGGGTGTACGGTTCATTACGTAAACGCTGGAGTTGACACGGGGCCGATTATTCTGCAGAAAACTGTTCATGTAGCTGATGATGATACAGTTGAGACACTATCCGGCAGAATACTGCAGCAGGAACATCTGGCCTATTCCGAAGCTGTAAAGCTTCACTGCGGGGGTGTTCTGGCTGTTGATGGAAGACGTATATTCAAAAGAAAAATATAGATTGTTACTGATTCATTAAAAAATTGAGAGGATAATAAAATAATGTATTGGCTGCTGATATGGATGATGCTCTTTTCAACTGCGGATGATCCTTCACCGGCGCAGCCTTCCTTTGATCTTCACGTCGATGGAACGTCGCTGCCCGCTCAAAGGCTGGCATTTATCGTAATGCCTGGTGATTCTGTGACATTATCGGTACAGAATGAGAATACCGGATGGAGTGCAAGGAACGGGTATCCTTCCAGCGGTGCTGGCGCTTCCTTCGGATGGAGAGCCCCCAGGAACCATGGTATCTTCAGTATTGATGTGAGCAGCGGAGATGCGGTGCAGAAGTATACAGTGATAGTTCCCGTTGAATCCTGCAGATGGAGGACAACAACTCTTAACTCATGCCTGATAGGAAGCTACGGAAACGGGAACACTCGAAACGGCATCCCGGATTATTTCATTGAACTGACCTCCGCTTCATCAGGGGCATTGATTTCGACCCATCTTACACTTGGCCAGTTCCTGTGTCATATTGAGGGGGGTTACCCGCAGTACATGGCCTTTGACCTCAGGCTTGCCGATAAGCTCGAAGCAATTCTGGCCGCTGTACAGGAAGTTTATCCACAGGCATCCGATATTCACAATATCAGTGGTTTCAGATCACCTGCTTACAACGCGGCTATCGGCAACGATACCAGCGAGAGCCTTCATCTTTATGGGAAAGCCGCTGATATATGGATTGAAAGCTGGCCTTCGAATAATCTCATGGACGATATAGACCGGAACAAGCGGGTTGATGTATACGATGGCGAATATCTTGTTGAGATAGTCAGGGTACTGGAAGTTGAAGGGGAAGTTGTAACAGGCGGAGCGTCCGCGTACAGATGGATTCCAACCCACGGTCCCTTTGTTCATATTGATATTCGTGGAAGCAGGGCTGTATGGCCTACGACAAGAACTCTTGTATCGAATCCTGTCATCTGAAAGGCGTAGCCGGAATGAATTCACTCAGAATTGCCTTTATCGTACTTGCCTGTGTACTTTTGACCGGCCTTATTATAAGTCTTGTAAGTGCGAACACCCTCTCAAGAAGATTGATGAATCTGCAACTGGACTACAGATTCACCGGGAATGAGTTGAGGGCGCTAACTGCGGAAAGGGATACACTCGCTGATATCAACGCTTTTTACCGCATAAGGGAGGACTCCCTTGATTTACTGTCGTACAGGCTGGATTCACTGCAGGCGAGAATGCAGGAGATTGAGCTGAGAGAGAATTATGTAGGTTATTACCTTCTTATCGATACGCACCAGAACAGATTTCATCTCAGAAGAAACCTGGGCGACGGAAACGATGTTTTGATAAGATCAGGTTACTGTGGGACAGGAAAAGGATGGACAGACAACGATAATGGCCAGGCGTGGAATTTTTCCACCCCCAGAGGTATCAGGTACATAGTAGAAAAAGGTGAGCATCCATACTGGTACAGACCGGACTGGTACTGGGAGGAAATGAACATGATTCCTCCCGAACCCGATGAGTACATTGTCATACCTGACACCATCTCCTGGGATGAACAGATATCCTATTACCATGATTCCCTTACCGCATCTGAAAGAGTGTTCGTACAGAGAGTTCCCGGAGCCCTGGGCTCATATAAAATAGACCTCGGCGGGGGAATTCTCATCCATTATGGAGTAGGCAGAGGAAGAAACGTAAGCCATGGATGCATCAGAATGGGAAGCAGTGATCTGGATGCTCTATACAGATCACTTCCAGTTGGTGCTCCGGTAATTATATACTGAAAGGCAGTTCCATTGCATAAATCTCAGACACACGCTGAAGAAGGTATTCAAACTTCCCGGAATAGCAACAACAGGCATATCGCCATTATTGGAACAAGCCTTATAGCCGCACTTGTACTGCTGTTTCTTATCTCAACGATTTTCAATTCAAACGGATCAGACGGGGAACATGCGGAAGTTGCTCAGGTTGTTCCTGTTGAAGATTCTCTTCCCGCAATTGAAATCCTTGATGAGGAGTTACCTGAATTCTGGCTTCAGGCAAGAGGTTTATCCACTGGCAATGCCGGATGGGGCCCGGATATAACTGCGCCTTTTGATACCCTCTGGCACATGAGATCCAATGCGGGAAGGGAATTTTTCTCTTCTCCGGCTCTTGTGGACGGAATACTTTATTTTGGCTGCAACGACGGAAATCTTCGCGCAGTTGACGCTGCCAGCGGTTCTGTAAACTGGACATTCGGCACTGCATGCGGAATCTGCGGAGAACCAGCTGTGAATTCCACCACAGTCTATTTCGGCGGACAGGACGGTGTGGTTTATGCCATCGACAGGTTCTCAGGAAGCAAAAAGTGGTCAGCTGGTCTTGGCTACCATGTATTCTGCAATACCGGTATTTTTTCCGATACACTTATCGTTACAGGTAATTCAATGGGAAAGGTATGCGCACTGAATGCACGAACAGGCGAACCGGTCTGGGATGATGAGATAGGGGGAATAGTACTTGGTCCCGTAATAATAGATTCCATGATTATCTTCTCTACCGAAGGCGGGAAAATTGCCGCATTCGATCCCTCGGGAAATCGGCTCTGGTCAAAGGATTACAGCAGTCAGGCATCACCGCCATCGGCCGATAGTACAGGTGTATATGCAGGCTTTTCGAACGGCGTAGTAAGAAAATTCTCACTGGATGACGGGCATGTTATATGGGAAACCGATGTTGTAAGCTCCGTTTCAAAATGTGTAATGGCAAGACCTGTGATTGTTGGTAACGTGGTTTTATCAGGCACAAATGACGGGCAGCTTGTCTCACTGACCGCTACAGACGGAACCGTAATCTGGAGACAGAATTTCGATAACTGGCTTCAGCTGCCGCCTGCCGTGGGCAGGGAACTGGTTTACATAGCCTGTGATGATCAGCGCCTGCATATTGTTGAACTTGAGACCGGAGCAAAGATCGATTCACTTGAGATGGACGGTTATTCGGGCACAGCTCCTCTTCTTCTGAATGGTATTATTTATTATGGGAATACATCCGGTGGTTTCACCGCACTTACAGGTACCATATCAGAGGAAGAAGCAATCGAGCCGGTTGAAGATCAACCGGAAGAGCAGCCGGAAGATCAGCCGGATGAGCAGCCGGAAGAGCAACCGGAAGAGCAGCCGGAAGAGCAGCCGGAAGAGCAACCGGAAGAGATGCCTGATGAAGTTATAGAAGAGGTTGCAGACGATGAAGATATTCCCGGAGAAATGATACAGCCGCTTGACGAAGACCTTGTGGACATAACTGCTGATGATATGGATTCAACGGAGACGGAGTAATGGAGAATCAGGTAAGAGAACGATCGGGATATGTTGCCATAGCCGGACTGGCGAATTCAGGAAAATCCGCACTGATTAATGCCCTTTCAGGAAGGAACATATCCCCTTCGCATATACATAAAGGTACAACACGGATTCCAATTTCAAGCATTTACATGACGGAAAATGATCAGGTGTGCTTTATCGATACTCCTCCGCTTGATTTTTACGAAGATGAAAAACTGTTCAACAGTGTTGACGCCATATGTCTGACTCTCAACACCACCGAGTTCTCAAAACAGCTGAAATCCGGTGTTCTGCAAGGTTTTGTAAACCGCATAAGGACGATACCGATTATATTCGTACCTACTTTCATCGATTATTTTCCATCGGAATTGCATAGTGCTTTTGTAAACCAGATTTCAATGCTGGTCAATTATCAGGAAATAGTTCCGGTATGTGCTCCTACTGGTCAGGGCATAAAGAGGCTCCGTAAGGTTTTGGTGGAATATATACCGGAAAGTGGTAGACTCTTCCCCGATGGCTGTACCTCTCTGCATTCTGAAAGATTTCTGGTCAGTGAGCAGATAAGGATCAGTCTCTTCAGCGTTCTTCCATCGGAAATTGCCGCAACCACTGCTGTACAGATAGAGGAGTTTTCCATACGCGATGAGAAAAGGTACGTAAGGGCCAATTTGCACGTTGCGCGTCATTCCAACAAAGGAGTAGTGATAGGCAGAAAGGGAACGATGCTTCAGAATATAGCGGATATAGCATCAGATGGAGCCTCCAGAATGATTGAAAGACCACTCTACCTCGATCTATGGGTGAAGGTCCGCGAAGCATGGCCGGAGAACATTGATGACCTGACTGAATTCGGGTACGTCTGTTGACAGAACAGCAGGTTTACACCAGAAGCTGCAGGATAGAACTTGATTCCTTCGAAGGACCCCTTGATCTGCTTCTGTATCTTATAAGGCGGGATGAGATCGATATTTACGACATTCCCGTTGCACATGTAGCCGATCAGTACCTTAAATATATCAGAGAAGCCAGTGAACTTGATCTGGACATAGCCAGCGAATACCTTGTCATGGCCGCGACGCTTACGAAGATGAAGAGCAAATCTCTCCTTCCAACCCATAGATTCGACGGGGAGGATGATGTCGATCCTGGAGCTGAACTAAGGCGTCAGCTGATTCTCTACAGAACATTCCGCGATATAGCCGAAGAACTTCAGAGAAGCGAAGAAACCTGGACCGAGATATACACTTCACCCGGTGAGCGTGACAGATGGTCTGGTGATTCCAATGAGATCGAACCCGGTCAGGCGTCACTGCTTGACCTTCTGAAAGCCCTCAACAGCCTTTCCGAAGAGGAACCTGAAATCCCTTCCCAGAGAATTCAGCGGACTCTCTTGACTATAAGCGAGTGCATAAGCACACTTGAAAAGGAGATCGTACCTGGCAGAACCATTCCATTCAGATCGATCATCGGTCCGAAACCTGCGAGATCCAGGATTGTATCATATTTCATTACATTACTTGAACTTATCAGAAGGGGATGGGTGTGTTGTCACCAGGCTTACCCATTCTCGGAAATAGAAATCCAACGAACTGAAAGGTGGAGCGTTGATTCTTGACAGACTGGCAAGAGAAGTGGAAGCACTGATCTTTGCTTCGGAAAAACCATTGAGTATCCAGCAGCTGTGTGAATGTACCGGAAGCGGTGAAGATTCCATTCATCAGGCGCTTGATAGACTTAACAAGGCATTTCTGGACCAGCAGCATGCCCTTACGATAATTGATGTTGCAGGCGGATTCCGCATAGCAACCGACAGCGAATTCGGAGGTGTTGTTTCGCAGCTTTTTGAAGGGAGAAAACCCGGAAAACTCTCACGAGCAGCCCTTGAGACAATGGCTGTAGTCGCTTACAGCCAGCCATGTACAAGAATGGCAATAGAATCCATCAGAGGAGTGAACTGCGATAGTGCCATAAGAACTCTGCTTGAGCGGAATATGATTAGAATCTCAGGTAGAATGGAAACACCGGGAAGACCTCTGCTTTATTCAACAACTCAAGCTTTCCTTGAGTATTTCGGGCTAAGCAATCTTGACCATCTTCCAAGATTCGATGAAGTTGGAGAACTCCTTGGTATGAGTTCTTCTGAGATGGAAGAAAGGGACCTGTTTGGCTCAGACAAAGAATAACTACCGGCTTAACAGATACCTCGCGAGGTCAGGGATAGCATCCAGAAGAAAGAGCGATCTTCTGATCCAGGGAGGGAAAGTATCGGTTAACGGTAAAATTGTCACTGTTCCCGGATTCAGGGTTTCCGATGAAGACAAAGTGATGTACCGAGGGGAGACTGTAAGGCTTCAGCTTCTCAGGACGGCTGCACTCAATAAACCCCATGGTTTCGAAACAACCCTGTCAGTTGATTCAAAAAGATCAATACTCAAACTGGTCAAAGGTCTTCCCCCTGGAACCGTTCCGGTGGGACGTCTGGATATCAATACTGGCGGGTTGCTCATACTCAGCAATGACGGAGAGCTTGTGAACCGTCTCATGCATCCATCATGGGAGGTTGAAAGGGAATACAGAATATTCCTGAAGAACCCGCCAGGTCCGTCGGTTTTCCGATCTCTGCGAAGGGGTGCATCAATTGGCAGTGGTGAATTCTCCAAACCACTCTCAGTCGAACCCTCAGGCAAGAAATCAGTTAACATAGTTCTTCGTACAGGAAGAAATCGCGAAGTTCGCAGGCTGTTCGAAGCATGCGACATTCAGTTTGAAGGCCTTGAGCGCGTTAGATATGGGCCAATTACGCTGAAAGGGATTAAACGCGGCGAGTGGCGCCTGCTCGTTGATGATGAGCTCAAGGCACTGATGAAAACAGTAAAACTTACCCGCAACTGATGTGAATTCCGGCAGAACAAATACCTGCTCTTGACTTATATCCTGTTTATTCAAATATTTGCAGCCAAATTAACAGAAAGGGTGTGACCTTGCCTGATTCGCCTGACTAGAGTAATAGCCATTGACGGACCCGCCGCTTCCGGGAAGAGCACCACTGCTCGACTGGTTGCAGACAGGCTGGGTTATTCTTACCTTGATACCGGGGCCATGTACCGTGCTTCGGCTCTATTAACGATCCGTAATTCGATAAAGCTCGATGATTACTCTCGGATAGCTCTGGTCATTCGCAACCATTCAATTGATATCAGGAACGGGAACATCTTCATTGATAATGAGGATGTTTCAGCGTTTATCAGAACTCCGGAAATAAGCGATGCAGCCAGCATGATATCATCGGGCACTCCGGTCAGACGCGAGATGGTGATTCTTCAGCGCAGGTTCGCCGAGAGCCATGATACCGTTGCCGAAGGAAGAGATATGGGAACGGTAGTTTTCCCTCAGGCTGATCTGAAAGTATACGTTATCGCTGATGTTGCCATACGTGTTGTCAGAAGGTGGAGAGAATTCAACGCCGCCGGTGAAAATGCCGATTTCGACGTGCTTCTGAAATCCCAGCTGATGCGGGACTATAGAGACAGAAGCAGGGTCGACAGCCCGCTTCGACTGGCTCCCGGAGCAGT